>NZ_JBSGZO010000149.1:0-17676 GCF_053611045.1 Streptomyces sp. NPDC054841
CGGCGCGGCGTCCGCCGTGCGCGTGGACCTCGGCTGGCCGGCCGGTGTTCCCGACGGCGGGCGGCACGGCTTCACGCCGGTGCACCGCGTCGAGCTGGAGGCGGCCCTGCCGGGCATGGCGGCGCGTATCGCCGAGGCGCTCGGCACCACGGCGGCGGACCACCGGACGCTTGGCTCGCCGATCCAGGGGGAGGCTCCCCGGGCGGCCGGTCCTGGACCACAGGGCACCGCCGCGCCGCAGCGCGTTCTCGTGCTCGGGTGCGAAGAGCTGATGTACGCGCCGCTGCGGCTCGCGCAGGCGCTGGAGAAGGCCGGTGCCGTGGCCGAGGTGCGGTACTCGACGACCACCCGGTCGCCGGTGCTCGCCGTGGACGACCCGGGCTACGCGATACGGAGCCGGCTGGTCTTCCCGGCCCACGACGACCCGGCCGACGGGCCGGGCGAGCGGTACGCGTACAACGTCGCCGGTGGCGGCTTCGACGCGGTGGTCGCCGTCGTCGACTCCGTCGCCGACACCGCCTCGCTGCACGCCCCCGACGGGCTGCTGGCGCAGCTCGGCGCGCACATACCCCACGTGCTGCTCGCCGTCGTCCCCTCGTACGTACCCGAATCGTCTTACGCACCCGATTTTTCGTACGCATCCGATTCCTCGTACGTGCCCGAATCCTCGTACGTACCCGAAGCAGCCCAAGCACCCGACGTAGCTGACGTAGCCGAAGTAGCCGAAAGGGCCTCGATGCTGCCCGAGCCGCTCCGCGGACCCGACTTCTCCTCCTACGCCCCCGAGGAGGTCGGCTGGCTGCTCCAGGACCTCTCGGACGTCGTGCTCGAAGCGCCGACCGAGGAGCGCGAGGAGGCGATACAGAGCGGTGGCGCGCACTACGCCGAGTCGCTGCCGGTCGAGTACCAGCCCAGCGACCGGTACCAGGCGCTGTTCCACGACGCCCTGGAGACGTCGGCCGCCCGGATCGCCCGTGCCGTCGGCGCCGTCACCGAGACCGTGCTCGCCGAACGGTCCCCGCGGCCCGTCCTCGTCTCGCTGGCCCGGGCCGGCACCCCCGTCGGCGTCCTGATGCGCCGCTGGGCCCAGCACCGCCACGGTCTGGACCTGCCCCACTACGCCGTGTCGATCGTGCGTGGCCGCGGCATCGACGCGAACGCGCTGCGCTGGCTCGCCGCCCACCACAACCCGGCCGATGTCGTGTTCGTCGACGGCTGGACCGGCAAGGGCGCCATCACCCGGGAACTGGCCGCCGCGCTCAGCGAGTTCGACGGCTTCGACCCCGAGATCGCGGTCCTCGCCGACCCGGGCGGCTGCGTCCGTACGTACGGCACGCGCGAGGACTTCCTCATCCCCTCCGCCTGCCTCAACTCCACGGTCTCCGGACTGATTTCGCGTACGGTCCTGCGTGCCGACCTGGTCGGTCCGTACGACTTCCACGGCGCGAAGTACTACCGCGAGCTGGCCGGAGCCGATGTGTCGGGCCACTTCCTCGACACCGTGGCGGCCCGTTTCGACGAGGTGGCCGACGCCGTCGACGCGGACGTCAAGGAACTGCTGTCGGCGGACCGGGCACCGACCTGGGCCGGCTGGGCCGCGGTGGAGCGGATCAGCGAGGAGTACGGCATCAACGACGTCAACCTGGTCAAGCCGGGTGTCGGCGAGACCACGCGCGTCCTGCTGCGCCGTGTCCCCTGGAAGATCCTCGCCAAGCGGGGCGCGGGCGCCGACCTCGACCACGTACGGCTGCTGGCGGAGCAGCGCGGCGTGCCGGTCGAGGAGGTCGACGACCTCCCGTACACCTGCGTCGGGCTGATCCACCCCCAGTACACGCGCGGCGCGACCGGTGCGGACGGCAAGGCGGTGACCGCGCAGTGACTGCCCTGATCGCCAGCGATCTCGACCGTACGCTCATCTACTCGTCGGCGGCGCTGCAGCTGCCGATGCCCGATGCCGAGGCCCCGAGGCTGCTCTGTGTCGAGGTGTACGACAGCAAGCCGCTGTCCTACATGACGGAGACCGCTGCCGTGCTCCTCGCGGAGCTGGCCCGTACCTCCGTCTTCGTGCCGACGACGACGCGGACGCGCGAGCAGTACGGAAGGATCCAGCTGCCGGGGCCCGCCGCGCGGTTCGCGATCTGTGCGAACGGCGGGCATCTGCTGGTCGACGGCGTCTCCGACCGCGACTGGCAGCGTGTGGTCGCGGGCCGGCTCGCGGACGAGTGCGCCTCGCTCGCCGAGGTCCGCGCCCATATGCTCGCGACGGCCGACCCGGCGTGGGTGCTGAAGGAGCGGGTCGCCGAGGATCTGTTCGCGTACCTCGTCGTCGACCGCGCGCTCCTGCCGGTGGGCTGGACGAACGAACTCGCCGCGTGGGCGGAGCCCAGGGGCTGGACGGTCTCCCTCCAGGGCCGCAAGATCTACGCGGTCCCGAAGCCCCTGACCAAGAGCGCGGCGGTCCACGAACTCGTCCGCCGCACCGGCACGGAGGTCGTCCTGGCCGCCGGGGACTCCCTGCTCGACGCCGACCTGTTGCTGGCCGCGGACCACGCCTGGCGTCCCGGTCACGGCGAACTGGCCGACACCGGCTGGTCCGCCCCGCACGTCACCCTCCTCCCGGAGCGGGGGGTCGCGGCGGGCGAGGAGATCCTGCGGCGTTTCGCGCCGACGGCGGCGATGGCGGCTGCGACGGACCCGGTGACGACGGACACGGTGACGACGGCGGTGGCGACGGTCCCGACGCCGGCCCTGGCGCCGCACGCGCCGGACGCGGCGGCGACGCGCTGAGAACGTCCTCAAGGGGCTGATGGCGCCCTGAAGGCAGCCGTGCTTCTTCCTGTGGACTTCCCCGCCGTATTCCTGCGGTTTTCCGCAGTGTGCGGGGGAGGGTCGGCCCGTTAGCGTGGCCGATCATGAAGGAGCGTGCATGAAGGAGACAGCAGCGCGCGGGGCGAGGTACGCGGCCGGGCTCGCCCTCGGGGCCGTTTCGGCCGTCGCCGGGCTGCTCTTCCTGGTGCTCGCGGGGCTGGCCGTACTGCCGGTTCTTGCCTGGCCGCTCGGGCGCCGCGCGGTGCTACGGCCGGTGGGCGGGGCGGTGCAGTGGCTGACGGCGCTGGAGCGGAAGCGCCTCGACCGCTTCATCGGGGTCCGGATACCCGCGGCGTACGGGAACGGACGCGCGGTGCGCTATCTCGTCGCCCGCTGGCCGCTCGGCCTGCTCGCCGCGGCCGTTCTGCTCTGCGCCGTCATCGGCGCGGCGTACGCCACCTTCTTCCTCTACGGCTGGCTGATCACCGACCTCCGCAACCCGGCCAACGTCGGTGCGGCCAGCCTCGCCGGTGCCCTTTTGCTCTTCCTGGCCGCCCAAGGGGTGTTCGGCGTCGCCCTGCTCGAAGGGAAGCTGGCCCGGCGTGTCCTCGGCCCCAGCCACGAGGCCGAGCTCGAACGGCGCATCGTGCAGCTGGCCACCAGCAGGGCCGAGGTCATGTCCGCCGTGGACGACGAACGCCGCCGGATCGAGCGCGATCTGCACGACGGTGTCCAGCAGCGGCTCGTCGCCCTCGGCATGCTGCTCGGCCGCGCCCGCCGCAGCCGTGATCCCGAGCGCGCGGGCCGGCTTCTCCTCCAGGCCCACGAGGAGAGCCGGCTGGCCCTCGCCGAACTCCGCGACGTCGCCTGGCGGATCCATCCGGCCGTCCTCGACGAGGCGGGGCTGCGCGCCGCGCTGGAGTCCGTCGCCGAACGCACACCGCTGCCGCTCCGGCTCGATTACACCGTCGACGGCACACCGCCGGCACGGACGGTGGAGACCGTCGCGTACTTCGTGGTCTCCGAAGCCGTCACCAATGTCGTGAAGCACTCCGGTGCGACCCGGATCGCCGTCACGCTGACCCGGGACGGCGAGGAGAGCCCGCTGCGCCTGCGCGTCGAGGACGACGGCCGGGGCGGAGCCGACCCCTCCGGCGGCGGACTCACCGGGCTGGCGACCCGGATCGCCGCCCTCGACGGCCGGTTCGCGGTGCACAGCCCGCCCGGCGGACCCACTGTCGTCACCGCGGAGCTGCCATGCGCGTGATCCTGGCCGAGGACTCGACCCTGCTGCGGGAGGGCCTCGTACGGCTGCTCGCCGAGGAGGGCCATGAGGTGCTGGCGGCGGTCGGAGACGGGGACCGGCTTCTCGCGGCCGTATCCGCCGAGCGGCCGGACGTCGTGGTCGCCGACGTCCGGATGCCTCCCACGCACACCGACGAGGGGCTGCGGGCGGCCCTGGAGATCCGCCGCAGGTGGCCCGGGGTCGGGGTGCTCGTGCTGTCGCAGTACGTGGAGAAGCGGTACGCGACCGAGCTGCTGACCGGGGAACCGGCGGGCGGCGGCGTCGGCTATCTCCTCAAGGACCGGGTCGTCCAGGTCGACGAGTTCCTGGACGCCCTGGAGCGCGTGGGGGAGGGGCGGGCCGCCTTCGACCCCGAGGTCGTACGCCGGCTGCTGTTGCGCAGCAGCCATACGGATCCGCTGGCGCGGCTGACGGGGCGCGAGGGCCGGGTGCTCGCCGAGATGGCCCAGGGGCATACGAACGCGGCGATCGCGGCACGGCTGCATGTGTCGCAGAGCGCGGTGGAGAAACACATCAACGCGATCTTCGACAAGCTGGGGCTGACGGGGGAGTCGGCGGCGGGGTACAGCAGACGGGTGCTGGCGGTGCTGCGTTACCTGGACACGTAGCGGGACGCGGCCGCTCGGCCGCGCAGTCGGTGGTGCGGCCGGGCAACCGGGCGACCGGGCGATCGACCCCTGGGGCTGTGGGGCTGTCGGGCTGTGGGGCGGGCCTGTGGAGCGGCTAGCCGCAGCAGCCGCCACCGCAGCAGCCGCCTCCGCCACCGGCCGGTGCCGCGCTCGTGCCGCCGACAGCGACGGCGGACAGCAGCTTCACGGTGTCCTCGTGTCCGGCGGGGCAGACCGCGGGGGCGGAGGACTCGGCCATGGGCCGGCTCAGCTCGAACGTGTCGTCGCAGGAGCGGCAGCGGTACTCGTAACGGGGCATGGGCAACAGACTAGCTCTGCCCCTGGCTCTGCCCCTGGCTCTGTCGGCGGGCACGCTGCTCCTCGCCTGCCGCCTCGTCCGGGTGGCGGGCCCTCCAGTACGGATTGTCGTGGGGCAGGGCGCTGCCCACTCTGCCGTACATCCCGAACCACATCAGCATGACGCCGACGACGAAGCTGAAGATGACGTTCTGGATCCGGAAGTTGAGGAAGTTGGAACCGCTGTCCAGCAGACCGAGGTTCAGGAAGCCGCTGACGATGAAGAGGACGCCGAGCACCATGTTGAGGGTGGAGGCGAAGTTGCCGCCGATGACCATTCCCACGAAGAGCAGCAGTCCGACGCAGATGGACAGCACGCTCAGCCCGCCGTTGGTGCTGAGGCCCCCGACCGTGGCCTTGCCGATGTCGAAGAAGCCGATGTTGTGGGTCAGACCGAGGATCCCGAAGGCCAGCAGCACCAGCCCCATGAGCCCGGCGCCGATCCGGTAGATCTTGCTGAGGCGGTGATCGACGGGCAGGTGCTCGTCCAGCGCGACACGCAGGCCGCTGGGCTGCTGGGACTGCGAGGGCTGCGAGGGCTGCTGTGCGTGAGTGGATGCCATTTCGGCCTCCTTTGGCCGCGTACGTACCTCCATACAGCATCCGCCCGCACCGGCGACCCGACAAACCGGCGGGGAGCAGCGGGCAGCACCGGGGAGGCGGCGGGGAGGGAGCACCGGGGAGGCTGCGGAGCAGCGGGGAGAGGGAGCCGGAGGCTACGGGGGCTTCGCCGTGTCCGGCTCAGCCGTGGGCGGCCCCCGCGCCGCGCTCGCCGCGGATCTGCTCGACGACGTGCGCCACGGTCTGCCGTACCGCTTCCGTCTCCATCAGGAAGTGCCAGTAGTCGGGGTGGTGCCCTTCGAGACCGGCGATCGCGCGCTCCAGCCGGGCCACGGAGTCGTCCAGGGGCCGGGCGTGGCGCGGGTCCGGAGTGTTGCGGCCCGCCATGGCCAGGCGCTGGGCGTCGCGGATCGCGAACCGGGTCCGCTCGACCTCCTGCTGCGGGTCCTTCGCGACGGCGTCGAGCCGCCGCAGCCGGTCGCCGGCGGCCGAGACCGCCTCGTCCGTACTGTTCAGCAGGGCACGGACGGTACCGAGCAGGGCCGTCGCATCCGCCCAGCGCTGCTCGTCGCGAGCCTTGCCGGCCTCCTTGAGCTTCTCTTCCGCCTGGCGGACGTTCTCCGTGGCCTGCGTGGGGACGGGCTGCAGATCCTGCCAGCAGGCGGCGGTGAAGCGGCGGCGCAGCTCGCTGAGGACGGGCTCGACGCCGCCCGCGCGGGTGGTGAGGGCCTGGGCGCGGGTACGGAGCGACACCAGCCGCTTGTCGATCTCTGCGGCGCGCTCCGGGAGCCGCTCCGCCTCGGTCCGTACGGCCTCGGCGTCGCGCACGACGCGGTCGGCGCGCTGCAGCGTCTCGGCCACGCCGTGCCGGCCGGCGCCTTCGTTGAGCCTGGTCAGCTCGGGGGCGAGGGCGGCGAGGCGGGCGGCGAGATCATCCGCCCGCATTCCGGAGCCCCGCACCGAATCGAGAGCATTGCTCGCGGAAAGGAGCGCCTGCCGTGCCCGCTCCACCGCCGGGGCGAGCCGGGCCAGCTGGGTCTCCGCCTTGTCGAGCAGCGGCCCGAGTCCCTGCGCGAACCGGTCGAGTTCGCCTTTGACCCGGACCAGCTCGTCCTTCGCCTTCGTCAGCTCCGTACGCGCCCTGACGGCCACCGAAGGGTCGAGATCGTCCCGGTCGAGATCGTGCGCGTCGACGGCCGTGATGTACCCGTGGCTGACCTCGTCGATCCGCCGCCCCAACGCGGCGAAGTCGTCCACCGCCCGGCGCGCACCCGGCGAGCTGTCCACCGCCGTGATCGTCTCGATCGAGATCCGCAGATCGCGCTGCGCGGTGTCCAGCTCGTAGAACGCCGCGGCCGCCGCGTCCTTGGCGGCCTGCGCATCGGCCCGCTGACTCTCCCCGCGGCCCCCGAACCAGCGCCGCGTACCACCACCGGCGACGGCCCCCGGCAGCGCGGCGACGACCAGCGGCAGCGGCAGCAGCACCAGCGCGACCACATCCCGAACGACACTCGCTCTCGCCTTCGCCTTCGCGTGCGGTCGCGCGTGTGTCGCCGTCACATCCCTCTCCCGTGCCGTGTCCGCCCTGCCCGGTTCATTCTCCCACCCGGTAAGGACGAACACACGGGCCTGTTAGTTCGCGCTTCGCACGACAACCTCGCCGTTGTCGCTCCGCGCCGTGATGATGTGCGGGCTCTTCGGGACCTGCTTCACGCCCACCGGGGAACTCCGGGGTGGGGTTGTCCCCCCGATCCGCGGAAGATCTGGTTTGCGGCACCCACCCATGGGCCATGTACGCTGTTGCCTCATTCCAGGGTGCGTAGCTCAGGGGTAGAGCGCTGCTCTTACAAAGCAGATGTCGGCGGTTCGAAACCGTCCGCGCCCACCAGTCGTGAACGCGACGAAGGCCCAGGTCGCCGGCGTTAAGCCGCGAGCCTGGGCCTTGATCGTTCCTCCGCGATTGTGGCGGGGGAGTGGCGTCGTGCCATTTACGTGCCAGATGCCTCCGGACCCTCCGCGGTGGGCTCGGCCGGGCGGACCTTCTTGATCTGATCGCCGACCCGTGTGGCGGCCATGGCTGACTTTTGCGCCGCCGATCGGCTATTGGAGGCGCAGCCGTACCACCAGGCCGGCGTGATCGGACGGCCACAGGCCCGTGCGAGTCCGGTCCCTCACCTCGTCTCCGATCAGGTGGGCGGAGACAGCCGAAAGGTGTTCGGGCTGGTAGAAGACGTAGTCGATGCGCACGCTGAGTTTGGACGGCAGGTTGCGCAGGTCGGGGTCCTGAATGCCGGTGAATCCGTCCCCGGGGCCGTTGGTGGTCCGCCAGGCGTCGTCGTAGCCACCATTGGTGAACGTGCCGTACGGTCCGGTCGCTTCGATGGGCAGGGTGTTGAAGTCGCCAAGAGCGATGACGGGATACGGCGACTGCGCCAGCGCGTCGTACAGCTCCTGCCCCTGGGCGTTTCGAATGGCCGTCACCCCTGGCTGCAGGTGTGTGGTGGCCACCCGCACCCGTGCCCGTGCCCGCTTGCCCTTGAGGGCGACGTCCACCGCGGACCAGCCTCTCGGGAAGGTGAAGGTGACTCAGCAGCAACACCGAACACCGAAGACCCGCGACCGCAGTGAAGGAGGCCAAGCGCGGAACCCGCACGCGGGACGGCATCAGCCAGCTGGTGCGGGCCGCCGAAGACCGCCTCTGAAGCGGTCCCGGGCCGTCGCGGGGCTACCACGGTGGCGGCTTGCGCCCCTGTGCAGCACTGGTTGGGAACGCCTAGCAGCGGGACAGGGTGCCGCTCTCCTTGGTGAGTTTGGTGCTGTGGGCCCAGCCTTCGGTGTTCGTCCCTTCGATACGGGCGTAGATCCACTTGTTGCCGTAGGCGTTGGTGATGTAGCAGTGGTAGTAGAGCTTCACACCGGTCTTGACCACGGTCACGTACTGGCATTCCGCGTACGGCCCGGTGTAGAGGTGGGACGTCTCGGCCAGGTAGCCGTAGCCGTCGCTGCGGTTCTCGTGGGCCCAGCCGGTGCAGGCCGTCGACACCGGGGTGGGCTCCTTCACCGTCGGGCTGGGCTTGGTCTCTGGGGAGTCCGACGGGCTCTCGGTCGGCTTGTCGCCTTCGACGCCGGGCTTCTTCGTGGGGCCCGGCTCCTCGTCCTCGTGACCGTCCGGCTCCTCCGAGGTCGACGGCTTCGAGGACGCGCCGGGAGACCCGGCGGACGACGGGGTGCTGCCCCCGGTCGGCCCGTGGCTGTCCGTGGGGGAGCCGACGCCGGGCGGCGTCGCCTGTGCGCCGTCCGTGGTCGTGCCGCCCTGTCGGGACGTCAGGGCGTAGGTGATGCCGGCGCCTGCGGCGAGGAGCACGACGGCGGCCGCTGCCGCGGCGACGGTGCGGTTGCCGCGGCGCCGTTCGCGACGGGCTGCCGTCCGGCTCGTCTCGGGAGCGGGGACTCCGGCGTGGCCCGCGACCGGCGCGCCGTGCTGCGGCAGCGTCGACGGCAGGTCGGGCTGCGCGTAGCCGGCGTGCGGAGGCTGAGGCTGCGGGGCGGGCTGGGGGAACAGCGGGGGACCGAACCCGGGGGCCGGCGCCGCGGCGGCCGCAGCCCCGGGACCCACCGTGGGAGCGGGAGCGGGAGCGGGTGGCGGCGTCGGAGCGGCGCTCGCGAGGTGCACCGTCCCGCCCGAGGCGACGCGCTCCAGCATGCCGCGCGCCTGTTCTGCGGTGGGCCGGTTCTCCGGTTCCTTCGCCATCAGCGCCTGGAGCACCGGCGTGAGCGGTCCCGCCCGGCGGGGCTCCGGCAGGGGCTCGGTGACGATCGCCGACAGGGTGGACCACGCGGACGTGCGGCGGAACGGCGAAGTGCCCTCCACGGCCGCGTACAGCGTCATGCCGAGCGACCAGATGTCCGACGCGGGACCGGGCTCCCTGCCCTGCGCGCGCTCCGGCGGCAAATAGTCGAGGGAACCGACGAGTTGACCGCTCTGGGTCAGCTTGGCCATGGCGTCGTCGCCGGACGCTTCTATGCTGGCGATGCCGAAATCGGTGAGAACGACCCTGCCGCCGTGCTCCAGCAGCACGTTTCCCGGCTTGACGTCCCGGTGGAGTACGCCGGCCCGGTGCGCGGCGTCGAGCGCGTCCATCAGCTTGGCGCCGATCACGGCGGCCTCGTGCGGCTCCAGTGTGCCGCGCTCCGACAGCACATCGTCGAGCGAGGGCCCGTCGACGAGTTCCATGACGATGACTGGGAGGCCCTGCTCCTCGGTCACGTCGTGCACGGTGACCACGCCGCCGTGCCGGATCCGGGCGGCGGCCTGCGCCTCCCGCTGCATCCGGGTCCGCAGGTCGGCCAGTTCGGCTGTGGAGGCGTCGGTGTAGGCACGCAGGACCTTGACGGCGACCTCTCGGTTCAGGAGTTCGTCCACCGCCCGGGCGACCACTCCCATGCCGCCGCGCCCGATCATGGAGGTCACCCGGTAACGCCCGCCGAGTACCTTGCCCGTCAGCTCTCCGCCATGCGCTTCCCCCGCGGTCACCGCACGCTCCGTTCCGTCGTTGTTCGTGAACCATCAATCCGAGTTTTCAAGGGTAGAGGCAGGGGCGTGAGGGGAATGCGGCGGCCGTGCGCAGGTATGTGGCTGTCCATCAGGGTTGTCGCCCTTGGCACGCACGACGGTCCCGGGCCGTGCGTCTCGGCCGGCGTCAGATGTCGGAGCCGGGTGCCAACTTCCGCCGCATGCCAAGGGCTGACATCCACGCCTGACATCAACGAGGACGTACGCCGGCACACCCAAGCGCCCAACGGCGACATGCACGAGCCCAGGTGCCGTCCTCGCCGGCGATCACTGATCCTGCTGAGGGATACCGCGAAGGGCCGGTTCAGGGGCAGGCACGGCAGCAGGCGGCGTCAGAGGACTGGCAGGGCCTCCCCGCGGCGGGGTACGCGGCGCTGGTCCAGCCAGAAGGTGTAGCCGCGCAAATACGCCTCCAGTCCGTCGTCGATGTAGGCGGCGAAGTCCAGATGGCCTTGGGCGGCGTCGTGATAGTGCCCCTGGAACTCGGCGGACCCGTTGCTGCCCCAGCCGGGGTGGGTGCTCGCGCCCCAGTCGGCAGCGATGGCCAGGGCCCACTCGCGAACCCGGCCTCGGTCGCGCCACCATGCGCGGACTGTGGCAGGGGTCCAGTGGTCGTCGCCGTCCCAGCCGTATCCGCTGTACAGCTCCAGGCAGGCAGCTGAGACCACGGCCTCGGTCTCCGCCTCGTTCACGGGCTGGCGGTAGACGAACTCCGTCCCGAAGCCGCCCCGTGGTCGTCGTCGTAAGCAATGTGGTGCGGCGCATCCAGCCGGCCGGTGGCCATGGAGTCGGTGGCCGCACCGTAGAACGGACCCGGAACATTGCGCCAATTCCGTTCCGCCCAGATGCCTGAGAAGACTTCCCTCGTCGGTTCCGCGGCGATGACGAGCCGCCGGGCCGTGGGCAGCGGGTCCCAGTAACCGTGCAAGACGATCCCTCCTCGATCGAAAGCACCAGACGAGATCATCTCCCCGGCCAGGGGACATGATCTGGCCGAGCTTCCGTGATGTACAGCGCGGAAGTGGTTCGGACTTGGTTCTCGGACTTGGTTCTCGGACCTGGTTCCCGGATGTGGTCCGCCAGGGGCCGTCCTCCGTCTGTCGCGTGCGGAGTGACCGGTAGTTCGGTGCCGCAGAGCGGAGCACGTGACCTGGCTGAGCTGCTACAGCAGCGGAGTACAGCAGCCACCTTGGCCGCAGGCCACCGACGTCGGCCCTACGGCCTTCGTCGAACGGTGCGGTAGTCCTCGGCAGCCGCATGCGGGCAGTCCGCATCGCGAGGCGGCAGCATGCCCCAGGCCGACGCCTGCGCTTCTCTGTGATCGAGCCGTGACCGCTCGTGAAATGTGGCGTGTGACACGCCTGTGACAGTCGGCGGACGCCGTCGTGAAGTCGCCCCCGCAGTCTTTTGAAAAGAGGGCAAAACGCAGTATTCGGGCATAAGCCCCTGCTTCCGAGGGTGTGAGCAGTGATGACCGGGCCGATCCGCCGGAGGGAATCCCATGAGCCTCGCACTCGCCACGCCGTACGCCGAAACTTCCGCACCCGCGCTGGCTCCGCGTGAGCAGGAGACGCTGCGGCACATCGCCGCCGGGCGCACCTACCTGCAGACGGCCCGTCGCATGGGGCTCTCCAAGCACACGATCGACGCCTACCTCCGCCGTATCCGGGCCAAGCTCAACATCAACAGCACGGCCGAGCTCACCCGACTGGCCATCTCCCTCGGCCTGTAACACCGCTCTGCGTCGGAACGGCGGTGAGAAAAGGGGGACTCGATGGCCGTTTGACACCGTTGTGGCCGGCTCTCACGCTGGTGGGAGGTGGCTTATGCATCCAAAGGGAGATCATCATGTCGATAAGCACCCGGAACCGCACTCGACACTTCGTCGGCACGTTTTGCGCTGCTGCACTGCTCGCCGGAACGGTCGGCGTGGCGACTGCCGAGGCGGTGCCTCGTACAACGAATGCCACGACGGAATCGACGAGCGCGGCACCAAACGAGCCCTGCACGGGTTACCACTACGACGAGAACCTCAACCACGTCTGGGATCCGCCGGGCTGCACCCCGCCATGAGGTGATGCAACCGCCACCTGCCTCACGCTTTCACGAACCTGATCGTGTCACCACCGTGTTTACGCTGTCACGAAGTGTGCCGTTCACGGCTTGATCGCAAAAGCGCCGAGGGGCAGCCGCTGCACGGGTCGGTCTTGCACCGGTTACGCGATCTTCTCCACTCCGCGCGGCTGTACGGCCAGCCGGGCGCGGTCAGCACCTGCGGCCGCCCTCTAGAAGGTGATCACGGACACCAAATCCGAGCCCCCGTTGGCCACGTAGACCCGGCGCGCGGCCGGGGTTACGTCCACCCCTGTCGGGAAGCGGCCTACGGGGATGCTGTCTGCGGTGCGGTTCGTCGCGGGGTCGATCACCGACACCGAATCCGAGCCCCGGTTGGCCACGTAGACCCGTCCGTCCTGCGACACCGCCACCCCCTCCGGGGTGTCGCCGACGGCGATGGGGTTGCCCATGGTGCGGTTCTTCGTGGCGTCGATCACCGACACCGAGGCCGAGTCGTTGTTGGTTACGTAGACCCGGCGTCCATCCTTGGACACCGCCACCCCTGTCGGGGAGTTGCCAACAGGGATGCTGTCCGCGGCGCGGTTCGTCGCGGTTTCGATCACCGACACCGAGTCCGAGCCGTAGTTGGTCACGTAGACCCGGCGTCCATCCGGGGACACCGCCACCCCCTTCGGGAAGTGGCCTACGGGGATGGGGTTGCCCATGGTGCGGTTCGTCGCGGGGTCGATCACCGACACCGAACTCGATTGCCCGTTGGCCACGTAGACCCGTCCGTCCTGCGACACCGCCACCCCCTCCGGGGTGTCGCCGACGGCGATGGGGTTGCCCATGGTGCGGTTCTTCGTGGCGTCGATCACCGACACCGAGGCCGAGTCGTTGTTGGTTACGTAGACCCGGCGTCCATCCTTGGACACCGCCACCCCCTTCGGGGAGTTGCCAACAGGGATGGGGTCGTCCACGGTGCGGTTCGTCGCGGTTTCGATCACCGACACCGAGTCCGAGCCGAAGTTGGTCACGTAGACCCGGCGTCCATCCGGGGACACCGCCACCCCCGCCGGGGATTTGCCGACCCGGATCGACGACCGTTCAGGACCGGGGGAGGGGGACTGTGTCAGGTAGATACCGCCGCCTACCGCGGCCAGCGCCACCGCCACCACCCCCGCAATGAGCCCGGCCCGTCGATGTCCGGCCCACAGGGGGCGGGGCCGCAGCCGGGCCTCGTCACCTTTGCGCGGCCGCGGTCCCGGGGCCGGGCCGGTCGGTTCCTCCGGCTCGGTCGGCGGTACATGCTCGGCCGGCGGGGCCGATTCCTGAGGGCGCGGCGGCTTCGAGGTGGGGGGCCGCTCCGGCGGCGGCATCACCGGCGGGAGAGTCGTTTGCTGCGAAGGGGTCGGTTGAGGCTGGGCGGCGATGGAGGTGAGCCGCTGGGCGGCCTCGTCGCCGTCCATCCTGTCCGCGGCGTCCTTGGTCAGCAGCTCGAGGAGGACCGGGGTCAGCTCCGCTGCCCGGCGCGGCGGGGTGGGAGGCTCGAACATCAGGGCACCCAGCGTGCTGAGGAAGGAGTCACGGTCGAAGGGGCCGCTCCCTTCGACGGCGAAATACAGGGTGGCGCCGAGTGAGAACAGGTCGGCGGCCGGAGTGGGCGCTTCGCTGCGGGCCCGTTCCGGGGCCATGAAGCGCGGGGTCCCAATGATCTCCAAGGTGGCGGTCAGGCGAGCCTCTCCCGAGTCCGGCTCCAGCGCAATGCCGTAGTCGGTCAGCAGCACCTGGCCGCGCTCCGTAGGGTAGTTGTGCTGCGGGTCTGGGTGGGTCAGCAGGATGTTGGCCGGCTTGACGTCCCGGTGCAGGATGCCGAGCCGGTGGCCCTCCCGCAGGGCGTCGAGCACTACCAGCCCGATCCGGGCGACGTCGGCGGGCCGCAGTGGCCCCCACTTGTGCACCACCGCCTCCAGGTCCATGGCGCCGGGGACGAAGTCCATGACGATCCACGGCAGACCGCCGTCCTCCACGATGTCGTGCACGGTGACGACATCGGGGTGGTTGCGCAACCGGGCAGCGTGCCGCGCCTCGCAGCGGGCCCTCGCGATCCGGGTGCCCACCTCGGGTTCTGGGATGTCCGGCGGCAGGATGATCTCCTTGAGCGCGACCTCGCACGCCAGTTCCTGGTCGTAGGCCAGCCACACCCGCCCCATGCCGCCGGTGCCGAGCCGACGCAGGAGCCGGTAGCGCCCGGTGATCACGCGCCCGGCCGCCTCGTTCGCTCCTGTCATGGCTCCTCTTCCAGGATGGGCCAGCAGGGGTCTTCGGCGAGCGGTGAAAGGCTTCCCTCCACGTATCGCACATCAGTCAAAGAGTGGCAACTCGCCCATTGATTCGCGCCATGACTCGATTAGGGTGCATGTTCGATTCTTCAAAGCAAGCGGCGCGCTCGTGTCGGTGGGTGGGGCTTGGCCGCGCCGCCGCGCACCCGACGCTGGGCAGCGAGAGCCGCACCCGGAAGGCGGTCGACGGCATGTACCGGACGGTCGGTGAAGCGCACGACGGCCCAGAGACGGCCCAGGCGGCATGAGTCAGGTTCCCACCAGCGGCAAAGTCGCTGGTGGGGGCCTATTCGGTCCCGAGTCTGGCTTAGTTCAACTAGAACTGGTATCAGTTTCTGAAACAGTGTCAGAAGATCCCCAGTAGATCTCCGGTAGATCTCCGGCAGATCCCCGGTGTGTGGGAGGCGGGCGTCATGACCGAGCTGGTCGAGCACGGAAAACTGTTCATCGGAGGGGAGCTGGTCGATCCCCTCGGTACGGACACCATCGAGGTGATCTCACCCCACACCGAGCAGGCCATCGGCCGCGTCCCGCATGCGTCGCGGGCGGATGTGGACCGCGCGGTCGCCGCGGCCCGTGCGGCGTTCGACGACGGGCCCTGGCCTCGGACGACGCTCGCCGAGCGGATCGAGATCGTCGGCCGCATCAAGGACGCGATCGCCGTACGGCACGAGGAGATCGCCCGCTCGATCAGCTCGCAGAACGGCTCGCCGTACTCCTGGAGCGTCCTGGCGCAGGCGCTCGGCGCGATGATGGTCTGGGACGCCGCCATCACCGTCGCCCGCGACTTCACCCACGAGGAGCGGCGCACCGGCGTCCTCGGGCCCATCCTCGTGCGGCGCGAGCCCGTCGGGGTCGTCGCGGCCGTCGTGCCGTGGAACGTCCCGCAGTTCGTTGCCGCGGCGAAGCTCGCGCCCGCGCTGCTCGCCGGCTGCACGGTCGTCCTCAAGCCGTCGCCGGAGTCGCCGCTCGACGCGTACATCCTGGCCGACATCGCCCGCGAGGCCGGGCTGCCGGACGGAGTGCTGTCGATCCTCCCCGCGGACCGTGAGGTCAGTGAGTACCTCGTCGGGCATCCGGGCGTCGACAAGGTGTCGTTCACGGGCTCGGTCACCGCGGGCAAGCGCGTGATGGAGGTCGCCGCTCGCAATCTCACCCGCGTCACGCTGGAGCTGGGCGGCAAGTCCGCGGCCGTGATCCTGCCGGACGCCGACCTCGACGCGACCGTTCAGGGCATCGTGCCGGCGGCCTGGATGAACAACGGGCAGGCCTGCGTGGCCCAGACCCGCATCCTCGTGCCGCAGTCCCGCTACGACGAGTTCGCCGACGCCTTCGCCGCGGCGGCCGGAGCGCTGGTGACCGGCGATCCGCTGGACCCGGCGACCCAGGTCGGCCCGCTCGTGGCGGAGCGGCAGCGGCAGCGGTCCCTCGACTACATCAGGATCGGCCAGGAGGAAGGCGCCAAGATCCTCACCGGCGGCGGCCGCCCGGCCGGTCTCGACCGCGGCTGGTACGTCGAGCCGACCCTCTTCGGAGGCGTCGACAACTCCATGCGCATCGCTCGCGAGGAGATCTTCGGACCGGTCATCTGTCTGCTGCCGTACGGGGAGGAGAGCGAGGCCACGAAGATCGCCAACGACTCCGACTACGGGCTCAGCGGCAGCGTGTGGACGGCAGATGTCGAACACGGCATCGACTTCGCGCGGCGGATCAGGACGGGGACGTACAACGTCAACACGTTCAGCCTCGACATGCTCGGGCCATTCGGTGGATACAAGAACTCCGGACTGGGGCGGGAGTTCGGTCCGGAGGGCTTCGGCACGTACCTTGAGCACAAAATGATCCATTTGCCGTCGACGTATACATCTGCCGCTGACGCGGCGGGCGGGAGCGAGAGTTGATGGGTGACCGCTGGCATGTCGAGGTCGACCGGGGCGTGTGCATCGGCTCCGGGATGTGTGTGAACCACGCGCCGGACGGCTTCAAGCTGGACTCGGCCCGCCAGTCGCATCCGCAGGCCGAAGAGACCGACGCCAACGAGGGGATCCTCGCCGCGGCGGAGGGCTGCCCGGTCGAGGCGATCCTGATCACGCTGCCGGACACGGGCGAGGCCGTTTTCCCGCCCGAGGAGTAACTCTTGTCCTCGCCTGAGGAGTAGCTCTTGTCCCCGCCCGAGGAGTAGCTCTTGTCCCCGACCAGGGACGGCTTTGTCCCCGCCCGGGGATCGGCGCTTTCCCCATCCGAGGACCAGCCCCTGTCCCCGCCTGGGGATCGGCTCTTTTCCCCGACCGGGAATCAGCCTTTCTTCCCGTCCGAGGATTAGCCCGTGCGAACAGCGGCGCGAACACCCGTGCCAGACTGCTCCCTTGATCGCGCGGGCAACGGGCCCGCGCGCGGCCCGGATTGGGAGACTTGTGGGCAAGGCGAGGTGGGCGGCCGTGGCTGCCGGTGTGGTGCTGCTGGCGACGGGGTGCGGCAGCGAGGGCGGTTCGGACGAGGGCAAGGGCGGCGCGGGTGCGTCCGGTTCCTCGTCCTCCGCGCCGGCGGAAGCGGGCGGGAGCCTGGACGCGGCCGCGGTGACCAAGGAGGTCGCGGACGCGGCCACGGCGGCTGGGTTCACCGAGAAGCCGTCGAACGACGTTCCGGCGAGCCTCAAGCAATGCATGGTCTCGTGGCAGGCCGACGACAAGAAGGCCGCCGACCCGACGAAGTCCTACGACGCGACGGTCGCGAACCTGACGAAGGGCGGCTGGACCGAGTCGCAGAACTTCGACCAGCAGGGCTCGACCATCAAGTCGCTCGACAAGAGCGGCTGGACCCTGAAGGCCAGCCGGCACGGCAAGGCCGGGACCTTCATGATGATCTCGTTCATCGCCACGGACAAGGGCCCCGAGTGCGGGAAGCTCTTCCAGGAGGACCTGGCGAAGAACAAGGCGTCCTAGACCCCGGGCTCGGGCCTCGGGTCCTAGACCCCTGGCTCGGGCCTCGGGTCCTGCGTCCCTGGCTCGGGCCTCGGGTCCTGTGCCCCTGGCTCCGGCCTCGGGTCCTAGGCTCCGTGGCTCCGGC
>NZ_JBSGZO010000150.1:0-16597 GCF_053611045.1 Streptomyces sp. NPDC054841
GTGGAAGTGTCAGCGCATCTTTCCGCCGCGCGGCATCCGCATGCCCTTCGGCATGGGGCCCTTCGGCAGCGGCATGTTGCTCATCAGGTCGCCCATCGCCCGCAGCCGCTCGTTCGCCTGCGTCACCTGCGGGCCGCTCAGCACCCGCGGCAGCTTGAGCATCGTGGTCCGCAGCTTCTTCAGCGGCACCTGGCCCTCGTCGTTGCCGACGATGAGGTCGTGCACCGGCACGTCCACCACGATGCGGGCCATCTTCTTCTTCTCGGCCGCCAGCAGGCTCTTCAACCGGTTCGGGTTGCCCTCGGCCACCAGGACGATGCCGGCCTTGCCGACGGCCCGGTGGACGACGTCCTGGCTGCGGTTCATCGCGACCGCGGGGGTCGTGGTCCAGCCTCGGCCCACGTTCTGGAGCACCGCGGCAGCCGCACCCGGCTGTCCTTCCATCTGCCCGAAGGCGGCTCGCTCGGCGCGGCGTCCGAAGACGATCGCCATCGCGAGGAAGGCCAGCAGGAAGCCCAGGATGCCCAGGTAGATCGGGTGATCGATCACGAAACCGATCGCGAGGAAGGCACCGAAGGTGATGATTCCCACACCCGCGACGACGAGACCGACCTTCGAGTCGGCCCGCCGGGTCATCTTGTAGGTAAGGGCGATCTGCTTCAGTCGCCCGGGGTTCGCGGCAGAGCTCTCTGCCTGTTCCTTCCTCGCCATGCCTGAAGTTTACGTGCCTCAGGACGAGCGAGTCGCAACGGCCTCCAGCACATGCTGCGCCTCGACCCTGTCCTTGGCGCGCCGGCGGTCCTCGAGGACCGCGGCCCAGGCGTTGCGCCGGGCGGTGCGCTGGCCGCCGCGCAGGAGCACGGACTCCAGGGCTCGGAGGGCGTCGGTGACGGACGGGATGGCGTTGGCGCGTACGGAAGTCGCGGCCTGCATGGCGGGGGTCTCCCTCGGGGGCGTGGTGACGAGTGGGAGCGTGCGTGCGGTGCGTGAAGCCAGAGTCACTGATTGGTGTTACCAGGGCGTGACTGGCCGGTCAAACACCGATGAAACGTTTACGCGGATGGCCCGAACGTTGACGCGACCCCTACGCGCCCCCGACCTGCGGGGAGCGTACGGGCCGCGCCGAATCAGCCATTACTGGCCAGTAAGTTCTTGTGCGGGAATTCACACGGCCTGCGCAGCCGCGACTTCCTCCCGCTTCTGCATCGCCTGCTGGAAGAGCCGCCCCGCCCGGTACGACGAACGGACCAGCGGACCCGACATCACACCGGAGAAGCCGATCTCCTCGGCCTCCTCCTGCAGCTCCACGAACTCCTGCGGCTTCACCCAGCGCTCGACGGGGTGGTGCCGGACCGACGGGCGCAGATACTGCGTGATCGTGATCAGCTCGCACCCCGCGTCGTGCAGATGCTGCAGTGCCTCGCTGACCTCCTCGCGGGTCTCGCCCATGCCGAGGATCAGGTTCGACTTGGTCACCAGGCCGGCCGCGCGGGCCTCCGTGATGACCTTCAGCGAGCGCTCGTAACGGAAGCCGGGGCGGATGCGCTTGAAGATCCGCGGCACGGTCTCCACGTTGTGCGCGAGCACCTCGGGGCGGGACGAGAAGACCTCGGCCAGCTGGTCCGGCTCCGCGTTGAAGTCGGGGATCAGCAGCTCGACCTTGGTGCGGCCGGCCGCGCGCTCCGCCGTCTGCGCGTGGATCTGGCGCACGGTCTCCGCGTACAGCCAGGCGCCGCCGTCCGCCAGGTCGTCGCGGGCGACGCCGGTGATCGTGGCGTAGTTCAGGTCCATCGTGACGACCGACTCGCCCACGCGGCGGGGCTCGTCACGGTCGAGCGCCTGCGGCTTGCCGGTGTCGATCTGGCAGAAGTCACAGCGCCGGGTGCACTGGTCACCGCCGATGAGGAAGGTCGCCTCGCGGTCCTCCCAGCACTCGAAGATGTTCGGACAGCCGGCCTCCTGGCAGACCGTGTGCAGACCCTCGCTCTTCACGAGCTTCTGCAACTGGTTGTACTCGGGGCCCATTTTCGCCCGGGTCTTGATCCACTCGGGCTTGCGCTCGATGGGGGTCTGGCTGTTCCGGACCTCCAGACGCAGCATCTTGCGTCCGTCGGGTGCGACAGCGGACACGACCGGCTCCCTACCACTTCGATTCTTCGGCGGACACCAGGGTACGCCCGTTGATTGTGATGTCTTCACCCGTGGCCAACCTCTGGCCAGAGGGAGGCATTCCTCAGGCGGTCGGCACCGGGGCCGACTCGGGCTCGCGTGCGGGCGCGGGCTCGGGCTCGATCTCCCGCGGCTTCAGGTCCGCGTGCTCCAGTACCGCACGCAGATGCCTCTCGACCACCGGCAGGACCTCCGCGATCGTCACGTCCCGGCCCAGCTCGTTCGAGAGCGATGTCACGCCCGCGTCGCGGATGCCGCACGGCACGATCCGGTCGAACCACGTGTTGTCCGGGTTCACGTTCAGGGAGAAGCCGTGCATCGTCACACCCTTGGCGATACGGATGCCGATGGCGGCGAGCTTGCGGTCCTCGCGGCGCTGGCCGGCGTTGGACGGGGCGTACTCCGGGCCGTTCAGGCGCGCGTCGAACTCCTCGTCGTGCAGTCGCGGGTCGAAGTCCAGCGAGAGGCCGCCGAGCGCCGGGCGCTGGTCCACCGGGTCGCCCAGCACCCACACACCGCTGCGGCCCTCGATCCGCGTGGTCTCCAGGCCGAACTCCGCGCACGTGGCGATCAGCGCGTCCTCCAGGCGGCGGACGTGGGCGATCACGTCCACCGGGCGGGGCAGCTGCATGATCGGGTAGCCGACGAGCTGGCCGTGGCCGTGCCAGGTGATCTTGCCGCCCCGGTCGACGTCGATGACGGGGGTGCCGTCCAGCGGGCGCTCGCTGTCCTCCGTGCGCCGCCCCGCCGTGTAGACGGGCACGTGCTCCAGCAGCAGGCAGGTGTCCGGGATCTCGCCGGCGAACCGGGCCGCGTGCACACGGCGCTGCTCGTCCCAGGCCGCCTGGTACTCGACCGCGTCGTCGCCGAAGCCCAGATGGACAAATCGCAGCTCGCTCACCGTTGTGCCTCCCTAAAGCTTTCACGGTGCACTCATCGCGCCCCCGGTCACTGTACGACCCGGGCCGCGCGGCGCCCCGGGCCGGACCCGTCAGCGCCGCCCTCAATCCTCACACGATCGGATGAATGCGCGGCGAAGGTGGCGGTTGGGCCGGTATGGGCCGCTAAATTCGCGCCGTTCCTCCCCAGAGCTTCTCCCCCAGAGCTGCGCCTGGGGGGACCCCCAGGAGGTACCCCCATGGGCTGCACCCCGGGCCCGGAAGGCAGGAGACCGCACAGCTGATGACGGAACGACCCCCGCAGCGCATCCCCAACCGCCAGCTCGCCGCACTCATCGCAGAAGCCGGATTCTCCAACGCAGGGCTTGCCCGCCGGGTGGACCAGCTGGGCCTGGAGCACGGCCTCGATCTGCGGTACGACAAGACCTCGGTGACCCGGTGGCTGCGCGGGCAGCAGCCGCGCGGCACGACCCCCGCCCTGATCGCCGAGGTCTTCACCCGGCGGCTCGGCCGACGGCTGTCCGCGCAGGACCTGGGGCTCGACGCGTGTGCACCGGTCTACGCGGGCCTGGAGTTCGCGGCCACGCCCGAGGAAGCCGTGGACATCGTCAGCGGGCTGTGGCGCAAGGACTCCGGCAGCCACGCCGAACTCCGGAAGATCGCGTTCACCCCGGCCGGGCTCGTCGTACCGAGCCGCGACTGGCTGATCGGCCGGGCCGACGAGCGGGTGGGCCGCGGGGACCCCGCGCACAACGGGACACCGGCCCGGGTGCCCGCGCAGGGCCGCCCCTCCGTGCCGCGACAGCGCGGGACCGACCGCGGCCCGGGCCAGAAGGTCACCTCCGGCGACATCGCGGCCCTGCGCGCGGTGGGCGAACTGTTCCGGTCCCTCGACCACGCGTACGGCGGCGGGCACGCCCGGCAGGCCCTCGTCCGCTACCTGGAGCACGAGGCCGAGCCGATGCTGCGCGGCGCGTACGGGGAGAGCACCGGGCGGCGGCTGTTCGCGGCCGCCGCCGATCTGACCCGGCTGGCGGGCTGGACCTCGTACGACATCGCCGCGCACGGTCTCGCCCAGCGGTACTTCGTCCAGGCACTGCGCCTGGCCCAGGCGGCGGGGGACCGTGCGTACGGGGCGTACGTGCTGGTCACGATGGCCCGGCAGGCGGTCTACCTGGGGCACGGACGGGAGGCCGTCCAGCTGACCCGGGTCGCCCAGCAGGGCGTCGGCTCCTCCGCCCCGCCCGTCGTCCAGGCACTGCTCCACGCGGTCGAGGCACGCGGCCACGGAGTGCTCGGCGAAATCCGGGCCTGCACGGCCTCGCTCGTACGGGCCGAGCGGGCGCTGGAGACGGCACGGCCCGGTGACGACGTTCCGCACTGGGCGCGCTTCTTCGACGAGGCGCAGCTGGCGGACGAGTTCGCGCACTGCCACCGCGATCTGCAGCAGTACCGGGCGGCCGTGCAGCACGCGGAGCGCTCGCTCCAGCTGCGCGCCCCCGCGTTCGCCCGCAGCCGGCTCTTCTGCCGGGTGGTCCTGGCGACGGCCCGGCTGGGGCTGGGGGAGCTGGACCAGGCGTGCGCGCTGGGGGCGGAGGCGGCGCAGCAGGCGTCGGAGATGCGGTCGGCTCGTGCGATCGAGTATGTGCGGGACTTCGAGCGGCGGTTGGAGCCGTACCGTGACGCGGCCGCGGTACGTACGTACCGGGACCGCGTCACGGCGATCGGCTGACGGGCCGCTCCGCGGTGGGGCGCGGGTTCTGGAAGCGCGACGCTCCACGTCGGGTGGGCCCGGGTGTCCGTCCTCAAGCGCCGGACGGGCTTGGTGGGTGGCCGGGGCCGTTGAGTGAGCCGGTGTGTCCGTCCTCAAACGCCGGACGGGCTTGGTGGTGGTCGGGCGGGCTGATGGGTGGTCGGGTGTTTCTACGGGCGGGTGCCCCGGAGCTGGACTTCGGTTGCGTGACTGCCGTCCGGCCGTCCCGGCTGTCGTCCGGGCTGCTGTCCCGGCTGCTGTCCCGGTCTGTGCGGTTGCAGCCCCGGCTTACGCGGCTGCGGTGCTGAGGGGTGCGGTGTCGAACTCCGGCTGGATACCGAAGTCGCGCAGGATCGCGTGCGCGGCCCTGCGGCCGGAGAACAGGGCGCCCTGGACGGTGCTCGTGTCGCGGTGGTCGCCGCAGACGTAGAGCCCGCAGAGCAACCGCACCGGGCGGCGCGGATCGTGCGGCGGCGGCATGGCGGGAACCGCCTCCGGGTCGTGATGGAGACCGAGCAGCTCCCAGTCTCCGGTGGATGTGCCGTACAGCGTGGCGAGATGCCTGCGTACCCGGCGGTCGAGGTCGGCGGGCGGGCGGCCGAGGACGGTGGAGGTGATCAGGGCGCGGCCGTCCGGGGCGCGGGACGGGTCGACCTCGCTCATCACCGCGGTGTGCGCGACCGGGCCGGAGCGGTCGGCGTCCAGCAGCAGCGCGGGCTCGGTCAGCGGTGCGGCGGGGGCGGTGTGATGAAGGACCGTCACGGGGTGGAAGGCCGGAACGTGCAGGCCGGGGAGGAGCGTGGCGGCGGCGCGGGCGCCGGTGGCGAGGAGGAGGGAGCGGCAGGTGATCGTGCCGTGCTCCTCGGTGGTGACGGAGCTGATCGAGGCGTCCGTGACGTGAACGCCGGTGTGGACGGTGCCGGGCGGAAGAGTGTCCGCGAGCAGCTCGGGAAGGGTGGCGGCGCCGCCCGCCGGGACGCAGAGCCTGCCGCGGGCGAAGCCGCGCAGGACGAGGTCGGAGCAGCGGCTGGAGGTGGTGAGCTCCGGGTCGCCGAGGAGGGCGGAGAGGAGCGGGCGGAGGAAGGCGTTGACGGTACGAGGGGGCAGTCCGCGGGTGAACAGGGCGTCCAGGGTGGGCTGTTCACGGCGGGCCAGCAGACGGCGGGGCGGGGTGGCGGCGAGCCGGCCGAGCGCGGCGGCGAGGCGGGCCTGGTCGAAGGCCCCGCCCAGGGGCGTGCGGGGGGCGCTCGCGAGGGCGCGTGCAGCAGTGAGTGCGCCCCTTGCGCTCCGTGTGCTGCGCGCCTCGCCGGCGCGGTGGTGGCGGCCGTCGCTGTGCACGAGCACACCGGGTGAGAAATGGCGCAAGGGCAGCCGTGTCAGGGCGGGGGTACGGCGGAGGTCCGGGTACGCCGTGTTGAGCAACTGCCCGATCCGGTCCAGCCGGAACCCGTCGACGAGTTCCGTGGCCATCCGGCCGCCGACCCTGGGGGCGGCCTCCAGCACGGTGACCGTGACCCCCGCTCGGGTCAGCCGATGAGCCGCCGCAAGCCCGGCGACCCCGGCTCCGACGATGACGACGTCCGCGTGGCGTGCGCTGCTGAGCACGTGCCCCTCCCCGAGGTCGGCGCGGCTGGTGTGGGGTCCTCATGCCCCCAACCGGCCACCGGAATGCCGAAGTTCGGATCGAGCGTAGAAACCTCGCCACGCCGTGCCACTCGCGCGCGGCGGGGCGCCCTGTGGCACGGGGTCGCACGCGGCGCGCTCACGGACTGTCCGGCGGATCTTGCCGGACTCGCGACGCCCCGAGACCGGCGGACCGGCCCTGGCCCCCGAGGGGAAAGCCCCAGGGGCTCGCGGTCCGGGCTCAGTCGAGGGCCGCTCGGATCGCCGCGTCGATCGAAGGGTGGGCAAAGGTGAAGTCCGACTCGAGGAGCTTCTTGGGGAGGACGCGCTGGCTGCCGAGGACGTCCCCGGCGAATTCGCCGAGGGCGATGCGGAGGGCGAAGGGCGGGACCGTGAAGAGGGTCGGGCGGTGGAGGACGCGGCCCATGGCGGCGGTGACCTCGCGGTTGGTGAGGGGAGCCGGGGCCGTGAGGTTGACCGGGCCGGAGAGGGTTTCCGTGTCGACGATGTGGCGGAGCGCCGCGATCTCGTCGTGCAGGGAGATGAAGCTCCAGAACTGGCGGCCCTTGCCGAGCCGGCCGCCCAGACCCGCCCGGAAGACGGGGAAGAGCCGGCCCCACGCGCCGCCCTCGCGGGCCACCACCAGGCCGGTGCGGGCGAAGGCCACACGGATACCGGCCTCCTCGGCCGGGGCCGCCGCGGCCTCCCACTCCTCGCACACGAAGGGAAGGAAGCCCGCGCCGGGCGGGGCGCTCTCGTCGACCGCGCGGTCACCGGTGTCGCCGTAGTACCCGATCGCCGACCCGCACACCAGCACCCGCGGCGGCTGCTCCAGCGAGGCCACCGCCTCGGCGATCGCGGCGGTGCCGAGGACCCGGCTGTCCCGGATCTCCTTCTTGTACGCCTCCGTCCACCGCTGGTCGCCGACCCCCGCCCCCGCCAGATGGACGACCGCCTCGCAGCCGACGAGCCCCGCCGCGTCCACGTACTGCCGCGCGGGATCCCACTCCACCTCGTCAGCCTCGCGTGCCGGCCGCCGTACGAGCCGGACCACGTCGTGACCGCCCTCAGCCCGCAGGGAACGTACAAGTGTTGAACCGATGAGCCCGCTCGAGCCGGTGACCGCAATGCGCATGCGGTCCATCCTGCCCGCATGGCACAGTGATCGTCATGTCCGAGACCCGCGCGCCGCACGCGATACGCCCCGCACGCAGTTCGGACGATGCGGAGCTGGGTGACCTCGACAGGGCCACATGGTCCACCCTGCACTCCGTACAGCCGCGTCCGCTGCCGCCGTACGACCCGTTCTTCGACGACTCCCACGTGCCTCACGGTTATCTCGTCGCGGAGACCCAGGACGGCAGGATCGCGGGATACATCCGCCTCGGCGCCCCCACCCCGCTCGCCTGCAACGCGCATGTGCGGCAGGTCCAGGGCCTCGCGGTGGCCGGCTGGGCACGCGGACAGGGCGTGGGGCGGGCGCTGCTGCGGGCCGCGGCGGCCGAGGCGCGGCGCCAGGGCGCGGCCCGGATCACCCTGCGGGTGCTCGGCCACAACGCACCCGCCCGCCGGCTGTACGAATCCGAGGGTTACGCCGTCGAAGGCGTCCTGCCCGGCGAGTTCTTCCTGGCCGGCCGGTACGTCGACGACGTACTGATGGGGCGTGCGCTCACCCCGTGACCCCCGGGCCGGTCAACGGCCGCATCCCGCTCGTCAGTTCACGCAGGCAGCGCACCGCCAGCTCCGCCGGCGAACCCGCGCCGCTGACCGGGGCGTCGGTCTCCGCCCAAGCTTCCAGCGCCACCCGGATCGCGTCCGTGGCCGCCGCCGCCGCGAGCCGTAGCCCCAACGGGTCGGCCGCCGGCCCGGCCAGCGCGGCCAGCACCGGCACCAGCCGCTCCTCGGACTCCTGGTTCACCCGGTACCAGACGGCCCGGAGCGCCGGGTCCTGGGCCGCCGCGCGCAGCAGCCCGCGCGTCCAGCGCAGCCCCTCCGCCGTCCCGTCGTCCGGTACGGACAGCGCCTCGGCGATGGACCGCTCCAGCGCCTCGGGCACCGCGGTACCGGGCTCGGCAGCCGCCAGCAGCGCGCGCCAGCGCTCCGCCCCGCCCGCGAGCAGCGGGGCGACGGCGTCCTGTTTGTTGCGGAAGTACCGGTAGAAGGTGCGCAGTGCGACCCCGGCGCTGCGCGCGATCTCCTCGGCCGTGGTGCCGTCGGGGCCACGCTCGGCGAACAGCTCGGCGGCGGCGCGCGCGATGTCGAGCTGGGTCGCGGCCTTGCGGCGCTCGGTCAGCGACAGTCGCGGGGACGGTGAATGGGTGCTCACCGGAGGAAGCGTACGCCCGGCCCGACTCGTGTGGCATGACCTGTCGACATGGCAAAACGTGCCATCAAGGCTTACCGTGTGGCGGACTGCCGAAGAGTGAAGAGAGAGACACATGAACCGCTACGAAGGCCGCCGCGTGCTCATCACCGGCGCCGGATCCGGCATCGGCCGGGCCACCGTGCACCGGATCCTCGCCGAGGGCGGCCGCGTCGTGGGCGTCGACGTCAGCGAAGAGGGCCTGAAGGCGACCTTCGCCGGGGCCGCCGCCGACGGCACCGCCGCCCGCCTCACCACCGCGCTGCTCGACATCTCCGACGAGGCTGCCGTGAAGGTGGGCGTCGCCGCGGCGGTCGAGTCCCTCGGCGGTCTCGACGTGCTCGTCAACGCGGCCGGAATCCTTCGCTCGGAGCACACCCACAAGACCTCGCTCGACCTCTTCAACAAGATCATCGCGGTGAACCTCACCGGCACCTTCCTGATGATCCGTGAGTCCCTGCCGGCCCTGCTGGCGGGCGACACGCCGGTGGTCGTCAACTTCTCTTCGACGTCGGCGAGCTTCGCGCACCCGTACATGTCGGCGTACGCGGCCAGCAAGGGAGGCATCCAGTCGATGACCCACGCCATCGCGAGCGAATACAGCAAGCAGGGCCTGCGTGCCGTGTCCGTCGCGCCCGGCTCGATCTCCTCCGACATGACCAGCGGCACCGGCCCCGGCCTGCCCGAGGACGCCGACATGTTGCTCTTCATGAAACTCGCCCCTGCCATCGGCGCGGGATTCGCGAGCCCGGACACCGTGGCCGGCGTCGTCGCGATGCTCGGTTCGCAGGACGGCGCCTTCATCACCGGCACCGAGATCCGTATCGACGGCGGTACGCACTTCTGACGCCTACGCGCACGATGTGTACGGGCGACGCATGCCTACGGGCGACGCATGCCTACGGGCGACGCATGCGTTCGGGCGCACGCATGCGTTCGGGCGCACACGTGCGTACGCGCGCATACACCCGTACGCGCACGTACCGTCAGAGCCCGAAACGGTCCCAGAGCGCGGGGAACCGTTCCGCCAGTGCGCGGTCGTCGTCGAAGTCGAACGGCGTGCCCTCCGGCTCCGCCGCCTGCCCGGGGATCCCCAGATCGGGTGCGACCGCACCGGTGAGCTGCTCGTACGCCTCGTCCGCCGCGTACCCCAGCTCCTCCCCGTCCCCGTCGATCTCCTCGTCGAAGTCGTCCAGGAGATCGGCGAGGGCGTCCGGGTCGTGCACCGCACCCTCGAAGACCTCCCGCCCCTGGCCGATCAGCCAGCAGCGGAAGTAGTCGAACGCGTCGTCGCTCGCGCCACCGAGCAGCACCGCGGCCGCGCCCCACAGATCCCAGCGGTACGCGCGGTTGTAGCGCGCCTCGAAATGCCGGGCGAAGTCCAGGACGGAGTCGGGATCGAGTCGCAGCAGCCGCTCGACGAGCAGCTCGGCATGGTCCTCGGGGTCGCCCTCGGCGGCCACCCGGGTGCTGTCGACGATCTCCCAGAACTCCGTCTCGTCCATCACGGGACAAGCATCGGGGTTTGCGGAGAGTGGCGCACGTGGAGCCGCAGAAATGCTGCCTTTCGGGAATGTGGACAGAGGGTGTCGGATTTTCCTGCAAGCGTTGCACCATGACGACCGACACAGCACTGCAGGGGAAGATCGCGCTGGTCGCGGGCGCGACACGGGGCGCGGGCCGCGCCATCGCCGTACAGCTGGGCGCGGCGGGCGCGACGGTCTATGTGACCGGCCGTACGACGAGGGAACACGCCAGCGAGGTGGGGAGGACGGCGGAGACGATCGAGCAGACGGCGGAACTCGTCACCGAGGCGGGCGGCGAGGGCATCGCCGTCCCCACCGACCATCTCGACGTGGACCAGGTCCGTGCCCTGGTCGTGCGCATCGACCGGGACCACGGCCGCCTGGACATCCTCGTCAACGACATCTGGGGCGGTGAGCACCTCATCGTCTGGAACACGAAGATGTGGGACACGGACCTGCAGGGCGGGCTGCGGATGCTGGAGCTCGGCGTCCGCAGCCACGTCATCACCAGCAGCTGCGCCCTTCCGCTGCTGGTCCGCAACCCGGGCGGGCTGGTCGTCGAGGTCACCGACGGCACGGCCGAGTCGAACCGGCGCTTCCGCGAGAACTTCTACTACGACCTCACCAAGTACGCCCCGATCCGGATGGCCTTCGCGCTCGGAGAGGACCTCAAGAGCGTCGGCGGCACGGCCGTCTGTGTCACCCCCGGCTTCCTCCGCTCCGAGCAGATGCTGGAGATCTTCGGCGTACGCGAGGAGAACTGGCGGGACGCCATCGCCAAGCAGCCGCACTTCGCGATCGCCGAGTCGCCCCTCTACATCGGCCGGGCGGTGGCAGCCCTCGCCGGTGACCCCGACCGGGCCAGGTGGAACGGCCGGTCGCTCTCCAGCGGACAGCTCGCGAAGGAGTACGGATTCACAGACGCGGACGGCAGCCGGCCCGACGCCTGGCGGTACTTCGAGGAGGTCGTCTACGGCGGCAAGGACGCGCCGGTGGACGACTATCGCTGAGCTTCCGGGTACAGCGCGTGCATACGGGCCGCGGCCTCGGCGAACCGCCCGCGGAGGCCGGCCGGCTCCAGCACCTCCAACTCCGGCCCGAGACCGAGGAGCTGACCGAACGCCACCTCCTCCGACTCGACCGGAAGGGTGATGGTGACCCAGCCCTGCTCGTCCGGCGGCCCAGCGGCCTCCAGCGCCTCGCGGGTGGCGGCGCGGTCCGTGATGTACGGGAGCCGCCGGGCGCCTTCGGGTGAGAGCCGGACGACGATCCCGGAGCGCAGGATCGAGCGGGCGAACTGCGCGGCGCGCTCCTCCCAGAAGGCGGGCAGATCGAAGGACTCGTCCCGTTCGAAACGGTTCTCGGAGAGGGCGACGGCGGTGAACCGGTCGATCCGGTAGACCCGGAACGTCGTGCCGTCGGCGCGGGCGCACAGGTACCAGACCCCGGCCTTCAGGACGAGGCCGTACGGCTCCAGCTGCCGCTCGGCGTCCCGGTAGCGTGCCTCGACGAGCCGGTCGTCCCACACCGCCTCCGCGATGGTGGGCAGCAACTCGGGCGTCTCCGGCTCCTGGTACCAGCCGGGCGCGTCCAGATGGAAGCGCTGCGCGGCCGACCGTGACGCGTCACTCAGCGACGGCAGCAGCGCGGCGGACACCTTCAGCCGGGCCGCGGATGCCGCGTCCTCAAGTCCCATCTCCCGCAACGCCCCCGGCAGCCCGGACAGGAACAGCGCCTCGGCCTCACTCCGGGCCAGCCCGGTCAGCCGCGTCCGGTACCCCCCGATCAGCCGGTAGCCCCCGGCCCGCCCACGGTCCGCGTAGACCGGAACCCCTGCCTCCGACAGCGCGAGCGCGTCCCGGGTGATGGTCCGCTCGGAGACTTCGAGCTCTTCGGCGAGTTCGGCGGCGGTCATGGAGGGCCGCGACTGAAGGAGGAGAACCATCTTGATGAGGCGGGCAGCGCGCATGGGGTCATTGTCGCGAGGCCGGCCCCGCGTGCCCCGGTGCGCCCGGCGGGCGGGCCCCGAAGCGTGCCGTCCACGTCCGGCGGGCGGGCCCCGAAGCGCGCCGCCCACGTCCGGCGGGCGGGGGTGCCCGTCCTCGATCGCCGGACGGCTTGGCAGCGGACGGTTCCCGACTGCGCGGCCGGGGTGTCCCGTCCTCAAACGCCGGACGGGCTGGGTGTGCCCGGCACCGAGAAGGCGGCCGGTGTGTCCGTCCTCGATCGCCGGACGGCTTGGCAGCGGACGGTTCCCGACTGCGCGGCCGGGGGTGTCCCGTCCTCAAACGCCGGACGGGCTGGGTGTGCCCGGCACCGAGAAGGCAGCCCGGGTGTCCGTCCTCAATCGCCGCACATCGACACAGCGGAAAGGCCCGCCGCAGGCGCGAGCCCCCGCCGCCCGGAGGCGACGGGGGCTTCACAGCACCGCACAGGCCTTACAGGCCGTACCGCTCCCGCGCGTCCTTGACCGCCGAGGCCGGGACCTCGCCGCGCCGCGCGAGCTGGGCCAGCGCGGCGACCACGATCGACTGCGCGTCGACGCCGAAGTGACGGCGGGCCGCATCACGGGTGTCCGAGAGGCCGAAGCCGTCCGCGCCGAGCGAGGACCAGTCCTGCTCCACCCACTGGGCGATCTGGTCCGGGACCTGGCGCATGTAGTCGCTCACCGCGAGCACGGGGCCCTCGGCGCCCTCAAGGGCCTGGCGTACGTACGGGATACGGGACTCGCCGCGCAGCAGCGCCGCGTCCGCCTCCAGCGCGTCGCGCCGCAGCTCGGTCCACGAGGTCGCGGACCAGACGTCGGCCGTGACGTTCCAGTCGGCGGCGAGAAGCTTCTGCGCCTCCAGCGCCCAGTGGATCGCCGTACCCGAGGCGAGAAGCTGGATGCGCGGGTCGTCCGCGGCGCCCTCGCCCGTGTTGAAGCGGTACAGACCGCGGACGATGCCCTCGTCGACGCCTTCCGGCTTCGCGGGCTGCGGCATCGGCTCGTTGTAGACGGTCAGGTAGTAGAAGACGTCCGAGTCCTCGCCCGGGCGGGCTTCGCCGTACATCCTCCGCAGACCGTCCTTGACGATCGCCGCGACCTCGTACGCGAACGCCGGGTCGTACGTCAGCGCCGCCGGGTTCGTCGCCGCGATCACCGGCGAGTGGCCGTCCGCGTGCTGCAGACCCTCACCCGTCAGCGTCGTACGGCCGGCCGTGGCGCCGACCAGGAAGCCCTTGCCGAGCTGGTCGCCGAGCTGCCACATCTGGTCGGCGGTCCGCTGCCAGCCGAACATCGAGTAGAAGATGTAGAAGGGGATCATCGTCTCGCCGTGCGTCGAGTACGCGGTGGCGGCGGCGATGAAGTCGGCCATCGAACCGGCCTCGGTGATGCCCTCGTTGAGGATCTGGCCGTCCTTGGCCTCGCGGTAGTACATCAGCTGGTCGCGGTCGACCGGCTCGTACGTCTGCCCCTTCGGCGAGTAGATGCCGAGCGACGGGAACAGCGACTCCATACCGAAGGTGCGGGCCTCGTCGGGGACGATCGGGACCCAGCGCCTGCCGGTCTCCTTGTCCCGGATCAGGTCCTTGATCAGCCGGACGAAGGCCATGGTGGTCGCCACCGACTGGTTGCCGGAGCCCTTGTCGAAGGCGGCGAAGGCCTTCTCGGCGGGCGCGGGCAGCGCGCCGACCGGGTGGACACGGCGGGCCGGGGCCGGGCCGCCGAGAGCCGCGCGGCGCTCCTGGAGGTAGCGGACCTCGGGGGAGTCGGCGCCCGGGTGGCCGTACGGCACCTGGCCGTCGGCGAACGCCGAGTCGGCGATCGGCAGCCCGAGCAGGTCGCGCATGTCCTTGAACTCGTCCACCGTCAGCTTCTTCATCTGGTGGTTGGCGTTCTTGGACGCGAAGCCCTCGCCGAGCGTGTAGCCCTTGACCGTCTGGGCCAGGATCACGGTCGGCGCGCCCTTGTGCTCGACGGCGGCCTTGTACGCGGCGTACACCTTGCGCGGCTCGTGGCCACCGCGGGAGAGGTGGAAGCACTCCAGGATCTTGTCGTCGGACAGCAGCTTCGCCATCTCGACGAGCGCCGGGTCCGCGCCGAAGAAGTCCTGGCGGATGTAGGCCGCGTCGCGGGTCTGGTACGTCTGGACCTGCGCGTCCGGGACCTCGCGCAGGCGGCGGACGAGCGCGCCGGTGGTGTCGAGCTGGAAGAGCTCGTCCCAGGCGTTGCCCCACAGCGTCTTCACGACGTTCCAGCCGGCACCGCGGAACTGGGCCTCCAGCTCCTGCACGATCTTGAAGTTGGCGCGGACCGGGCCGTCGAGGCGCTGCAGGTTGCAGTTGATGACGAAGGTCAGGTTGTCCAGGCCCTCGCGGCTCGCGAGCGCGAGTGCCGCGGTGGACTCGGGCTCGTCCATCTCGCCGTCGCCGAGGAACGCCCAGACGTGGGACGCGGAGACGTCCTTGATGCCGCGGTTCGTCAGATAGCGGTTGAAGCGCGCCTGGTAGATCGCGGAGAGCGGGCCGAGGCCCATCGAGACCGTCGGGAACTCCCACAGCCAGGGCAGCCGGCGCGGATGCGGGTACGACGGCAGGCCGTCGCCGCCGGACTCCTGGCGGAACTTGTCCAGGTGGGCCTCGGTGAGGCGGCCGTCGAGGAAGGCGCGGGCGTAGATGCCGGGCGATGCGTGGCCCTGGATGTAGAGCTGGTCGCCGGAGCCGTCGGCCTCCTTCCCGCGGAAGAAGTGGTTGAAGCCGGTCTCGTAGAGCCAGGCCGCAGAGGCGAAGGTGGCGATGTGGCCGCCGACGCCGTACTTGGAGCCGCGCGTGACCATCGCGGCGGCGTTCCACCGGTTCCAGGCGGTGATCCGGCGCTCCATCTCCTCGTCACCGGCGGCCTGGGTGGGCTCGGCGGCGGTGGGGATGGTGTTGACGTAGTCCGTCTCCAGCAGCTTGGGCAGGTCCAGCCCGGCGACACCCTCGGCGTGCTGGAGGGTGCGGCGCATCAGGTACGCGGCGCGGTGCGGGCCGGCAGCCTTGGTGACGGCGTCGAGAGAGGCCGCCCATTCGGCGGTCTCCTCGGTGTCACGGTCCGGGAGCTGGTCGAGCTCGCTCGGAAGCGGAAGCTTGCTGCCTACGGGGTCGGTCATGATCGCCGCCTTCCGGAGAGGAGGGGGGTGGAGAAAGGGGGCCTTGTCTGGCAGGACGGGGCCGTGGACTGGTGAGTCCGTCGTCGACTGTAAGCCGACGATCGATGATCGATCAAAGCGTGAAGGGAAAAACTTCTTCAGATCGAGAAAGTCGGCACAGGGTGCCGCGAATCTGGGCACGCGGTGCCGGATCTTTTATGGCGGGGCTCCGCCCCACGGCCCCGGGACCAGGGGGGGTGCGGGGTGCCTCCGGCGGCGGTGCGGTGACGGTGTGCCCGGTGCCGTGACGGCGTCCGGTGTGTCCGTCCTCAAGCTCCGGACGGGCTTGGGGCGCCCGGTACCGCGGGTGACCCGGTGTGTCCGTCCTCAATCGCCGGACGGGCTCGGGGTGCGCCGGTGGGGCGGGGCCCCTCCGGGCTCGACTCCTCGGGGCGGCATCCGGCCCGGGACCCATGTGCCCCGGCACGATGCCACCCCTGCGGGGCCGACCCTGCACGGCCCCACCCCTGGCCGTCGCCCGACTGTCGGCCGGTGGGTGGTTTGTGCCCACCCGTTCCTCCCCCTAGGACTCCGTCCTGGGGGGACCCCCATGCGGAACGACTGCCCACAAACCACGTGAACGCATCCCACCGGGGTCAGCTCCACGGGTACGCAGCCCCGGGGACGTGCAGGGGTCGTGTTCGGGACACTAAAGCGTGATTTGTGGCGCGCGACGAGGGTCAGGTCCGTGCGGTACCGGGTGGCGCGCCGTAAATCATGCCGTCCCGGATACGAGCCCCGGAGCGGCCCCGGACGGCATCCACACGGTCCCGGCCAACCCCGAACCACCCAAGCCCGTCCGGCGTTTGAGGACGGACACACCGGACGCCGCCACGGCACCGGGCACACCGCACCCCGCGCGACGGCACTGCCGCGACCTGGGGCACTCCCGATCACCCAAGCCCGTCCGGCGTTTGAGGACGGACACACCGGACGCCGCCACGGCGCCGGGCGCACCGCACCCCGCGCGACGGCACTGCCGCGACCTGGGGCACTCCCGATCACCCAAGCCCGTCCGGCGTTTGAGGACGGACACACCGGACGCCGCCACGGCGCCGGGCGCACCGCACCCCGCGCGACGGCACTGCCGC
>NZ_JBSGZO010000150.1:16697-17571 GCF_053611045.1 Streptomyces sp. NPDC054841
GACCTGGGGCACTCCCGATCACCCAAGCCCGTCCGGCGTTTGAGGACGGACACACCGGCCGCGCCCGCGGCACCGGGCACACCGCACCCCGCGCGACGGCACTGCCGCGACCTGGGGCACCCCCGATCACCCACCCACACCCCGCCGGAGGCACCCCGTACCGGCCGCGCCCGGAAGCGCGGCAGCGCCGGTGCCCTGAGCCGGAGGGTCAGGCGCGGGGCGCGCAGCCCAGGACGTGGGCCTTGACCAGCGCGCCGATCTGCGGGTCCCGGCGGCGGAAGGCCGCGACCAGTTCCTCGTGCTCCTCCGCGTACGACTTCTGCTTCGTCCCCAGCCACCGGATCGACAGCGCCGTGAAGACCTCGATCCCGAGGCCCTCCCACGTGTGCAGCAGCACCCCGTTGCCCGCCGCCTTCACCAGCTCCCGGTGAAAGGCCACCGTGTGCCGCACCTGCGCCGTGCCGTCCGCCGCCCGGTCCGCCTCGTACAGCGCCGCCACGTGCGGCTCCAGCGCCGAGCAATCCGCCGCCAGCCGCTCCGCGGCCAGCTCCGCCGCGATCTGCTCCAGGCCGGCCCGGACGGGATAGCTCTCCTCGAGGTCGGCCGCCGTCAGATTCCGTACCCGTACGCCCTTGTTGGGCGCCGACTCGATGAGCCGCAGGGACTCCAGCTCGCGCAGCGCCTCCCGTACGGGCGTCTGGCTCACCGCCAGCTCCGTCGCGATGCGTCGCTCGACGATCCGCTCGCCCGGCTTCCAGCGGCCGCTGACGATGCCCTCCACGATGTGCTCGCGGATCTGATCGCGCAGCGAGTGGACGACGGGCATGGTCATGGACCGCTCCTTCAAGAAGAGAAGACCCCTAGACAATACGGC
>NZ_JBSGZO010000151.1:0-17452 GCF_053611045.1 Streptomyces sp. NPDC054841
TGGTGTCCGGTGGCCGGGGCGGAGTCGGGGGGATGGCGCCGTGATCGTCGTGGGGTTGAGGCCGCTGCCGGGGGCGCTTGCGGATGCTGTTGGGGCGTGCGGGGGCTCGGAAGCGTCCGTGACCTGCACCTTCTGCTTCTCTGCTCGCTCTTTGCGCTCTTGGCCTGTGCGGTGAGCGGTCTGATCCTGGTGACGTCGGGATCGACGGGGAGGCGCGATGAGTCGGCAGACGGGCAAGAAGGCGGCGTTGGAGGAGTTCCGGGCGCTCAATCCCCGGCCCGAGGCCGTGACCGACGAGGGCTTCGCTGCTTGTCCGTTCCTGGATCCGGACGATGTGGTGCAGGTCAAGTACGAGATGGTGCGCCGGGTGAGGGTCGATGGGGTGCCGGTGGCCAGGGCGGCGCCCGCGTTCGGGTTCTGCCGGCAGAGCTTCTATGTGATCGCCGCCGCGCTGGACGCGGGCGGGCCAGCGGCGCTTGTGCCGGGCAAGCCTGGCCCGAAGGGGCCGCGCAAGCTCACCGAAGAGGTCATGGAGTTCATCGAACAGCTCCGACACGACGACCCTGGTCTGCGGCCGGCCCAGCTGGCCAAGGCGGTCCAGATGCGGTTCGGGATCACCGTTCATCCCCGGTCGGTGGAGAAAGCCCTGGCCAGGCGCCGCGAGCCGCGTACTGCGGAGGAAGTCCATCACCGCTGATGAGGCGGTGTCCCAGGTGGGCGGGGCCGAGGTGGCCCGGCGGTATGAGGACCTGCGGGCCGCGGTCCTCGGCGGCCCCGATGGGGGCTCACGATGTGGCTGGGCGGTGCTGGCCCGCTCCGGCATGGCCGCCTGGATCAAGGCGGTCTCCCGAATTCCCGTGCCGTCACGGGTCGTTCGGGACCGGCCGCCAGCGCCGGTCACGGTGGCAGGCGAGCTGGTGGAGGTGCTGGCGTCCATGGCGTGGACAGCGGCCGGAGGCTGTCGCAGCGGATGACCGAGGCGACACGGAGAGGAGGGTGCGGTGAGCATCGAGCAGACCGGGAAGGTCACGGTAGATCATCTTCGCAGAGGCGCGTATCTGTATGTGCGCCAGTCCTCGCTCAAGCAGGTCGTCAACAACAGCGAGTCCACCCAGCGGCAGTACGCCCTGCGCGGCCGGGCCGTCGCGCTGGGCTGGGAAGACTCCCAGATCATCGTCATCGACTCCGACCAGGGCCGCTCCGGGTCCTCGACAGCGGGCCGGGACGGCTTCCAACACCTGGTCGCCGAGGTCTCCATGGGACACGCCGGCATCGTCCTCGGGCTCGAGGTGTCCCGCCTGGCGCGGAACAACACCGACTGGCACCGGCTGCTGGAGATCTGCGCGCTGTCCGGGACGCTGATCCTGGACGAGGACGGACTGTACGATCCGCGGACCTTCAACGACCGTCTCGTTCTGGGCATGAAGGGCACCATGTCGGAGGCCGAACTCCACCTGCTGTCAGCCCGGTTGAGGGGCGGGCAGCTGGCCAAGGCCCGCCGCGGCGAGCTCAAGCAGGGACTTCCGGTCGGCTATGTCCACGACTATGCCGACCGTATCGTCAAGGACCCCGACGCATCGGTGCGGGCCGCCGTCGAGCACGTCCTGGCCGTCTTCACGGCCACCGGCTCGGCCCGCCAGGTCGTCAAGACCTTCGCCGCCGGCCATCTCACCTTCCCCTCCCGCATCCGCACCGGCCCCCGCAAGGGCGAGCTGGTCTGGGGCCCGCTCAAGCACTGGCAGGTCCTCAACGTGCTCCACAACCCGCTCTATGCAGGGGCGTTCTGCTACGGACGGCGCAAAGTCGAACGCAGTGCGGACGGCAAGACCCACATCCGCCTGCTGCCCCGCGAGCAGTGGGACACCCTCATCCAAGATCACCACGAGGGCTATGTGACCTTCGCCCGGTGGGAGACGAACCAGGCCGCACTCGCCGCCCAGGCCGCTTCCCGCGGCCTCGAGCGGACCGCGACCGCGCCGAGGGAAGGGCCCGCGCTGCTGCAGGGCCTGGTGATCTGCGGCCGCTGCGGCAGGCGCATGACCATCGCCTATCACCAGCGGCAAGGCCGCGAAGTCTCCGACTACCGGTGCATGACCCACGCCATCCAAAACGGCGGCAAGGTCTGCCAGCGCATCCCCGGCCCCGGCATCGAACAGGCCGTCGCCACCCTGCTGCTGGAAGAGCTGACCCCACTCGCCGTCGAGGCCGCCCTGAAGGTCACCGATCGTCTCGCCGCCCAGGCAGCCGAGGCCGACCGGCTCCGCTCCACTCACCTCCAACGCGCCCAGCACCGCGCCGACCTGGCAAAACGCCGCTATCTTGCGGTCGACCCGGACAACCGTCTCGTCGCCGACAGCCTGGAAGCCGACTGGAACGCGGCCCTGCGCGAGGTCGCCGCCGCCCGCAAAGACATCGAACGCGCCCGCATCGAAGCCGAACCCGTCAACACGGCACTGCGGGAGAAACTCGCCCACCTCGCCGGCGACGTGCACCGGCTCTGGCACGACCCCGACACCCCGATGCGAGAACGCAAACGCATCGCCCGCCTGCTGATCACGGACGTCACCCTCACCAAGGCCGAACGGATCACCGCCCAGGTGCGGCTCTCCGGCGGCCAGCACCACACCCTCGACCTGCCCCTCCCACTCGGCGGCGGGAAACTGTGGCAGACCCCGAAACCCGTCGTGGCCGCCATCGACACCCTCCTCGAGGACCACACCGACGCCGAGATCGCCGACATCCTCAACCAGCACGGCCTGACCAGCGGCAAAGGGCTGCCGTTCCACCGCCTCCTGGTCCGCGACATCCGCGAGGACTACCAACTCCGCAGCCGCTTCGACCGGCTCCGGGACCGTGGCCTGCTGACCGCGTACGAACTCGCCGAGCTCCTGGGTGTCAGCGTCCCCACCGTCTGGAAGTGGCACCGTGCCGGACTACTTGAAGGCGAGAAGTACAACGACAAGAACGCCTGCCTCTACCCCCAGCCGGGCCCCAACCCGCCCCGCGTCCAGCAAGGCATCCGCCTCGACCGCCGCCGACCAGCAACAACGACCCCAAAGCAAAGCCGATAGGAGAAGAGGTGCAGTGTGATGACAAGCGCTTGTCGTAGGCGTCGCCGACCGAGCCGATCGATGCCGCGATCCCTGCGCGGTCGAGATGCTCGGCGAGCGCGAACGATGTGTACTGGGATCCCGCGTCCGAGTGATGTATCAACTCGCCTTGTGTGAACGGGAATCCGTCCCGGTCGCGTTGCCACAGGGCCATCTCCAGGGCGTCCAGGACAAGCTTGGTCTCCTTGGTGGTGGAGACGGACCAGCCGATGATGCGTCGGGAGAAGGTGTCCACGACGAACGCGACGTAGACGACGCCGGCCCAGGTGGCGACGTGCGTGAAGTCCGTGACCCAGCACCGGTTAGGGGCGCCGGCGACGAAGTCACGGTCGACAAGATCCGGGGCCCGCTCGGCGACCGCGTCGGTGGTCGTCGTAATCACCTTCTTGCCCCGGACGGCGCCGGCGATGCCGAGCTCGCGCATCAGACGCTCGACGGTGCAGCGGGCCACCGTATGGCCTTGCCGGTTCAACTCGCGCCAGATCTTCCGGGCCCCGTAGACGCGGTAGTTGGACGTGTAGACCTGCTGGATCCGCTCCTTGAGCTCGCCATCGCGCACGCAACGGGCGGAAGGGGTTTCGAGGCGTTTCTTGTGGGCGTAATAGGTGGAAGGGGCGATCTTGCAGTCGTGCTCGCTGAGCGTCCTGCAGATCGGCTCGACTCCGCCGAAGCGGTCCCGGTGCTCGTCGATGAAGGCTACGAGCGTGTGTGTGGCCGGTCGAGCTCGCGAAGAAACTCGCCGCGGCCTTCAGGATCTCGTTGGCCCGCTTGAGTTCGGCGTTCTCCTTCTTCAACGCTTTGAGCTGGGCGGACTCCTCCGTCGTCGTTCCCGCTCGCGTCCCCGCGTCGATCTCGTGCTGCTTCACCCAGTTCCGCAGCGTCTCACGGGATCCGATGCCGAGCTTGTCGGCCACCGCCTCCGTCTCGTTCGGATGGTCGTCGCGCACCTCGGCGACCATGCACACCGCACGACGGCGGAGCTCAAGCGGGTACCGGGAAGGTCGTGCCATGACTCGATCCTTTCATGAAATCGAGTCTCCATTCGAATCGGGGCGGTTCAGTATGAGTTGGTCAGCCGGAGCCGGCCGCGGAGGATGACACCGTGGGGTTGGTGGCGGAGGCCACGGGGAAGTAGCGCCCGGCCGCCAACGGGTCCAGGAGCGGCCCGGTCGGCAACAGGTTGAGCAGAGCAGAGGGGACGGGACTGGGCTCGAGACCCGCGTACCCGAGTGCAGAGGCAACCTCATCGCTGGCGAATGGGTATTTGATGCCCAGTTCATCGACCAGGTAGACAGTGCCAGAGGGCACTCCGGGGGCGGGCAGCACCCGCGCGATGAGTCCCACACCGGCCCCTGACCATATCCTGGTGGTGGCCGAGTCCACGTTGGCGACGCTCTTGCCGGTGTCCCCGACGGCCGCGGTCGTGCCGTCGGCCGCCACCGCCTGCGACACGGTCACCACACGGGTCTGCGGACTGACGCCATTCCTGCCGAACAGCAGCCGCGCGCACGGGGCGCGGTCCTGGTCGCGTGGGACGGCGGGCGGGTTGGCCGGTACGTCCTCGGGACCGACCGGCTTCCCGAGCCGGCCTGCCGCCACCACGGCCGCGGTGCTGGTGGGGATCGGCTCCGCCCGGCCGTCCTCGTACGCGGCTGCGTTTCCCGGAGCGGCCATCAGAAGCAGTGCGACAGTCCGAGAGACTGGATGCAGTCCATCCCGGGCGACCATGAAGTACTCCCGGCCGTCCGGCTGGTGGCTGTTCGTGAGCAGTACCTGTCCGACCCGGGTGGCCACTCCGCCGACTGTGGGTCCGTCCTCGCCAACCCCGGAGACTCTGGGAGCGCGCAGATCGCTGCCGGCCGGGAGGGCGTTCACCCAGCCTGTGGGTACGTCGTAGATCTGAGCCGCGCTGTATCCGAGGGCCACCAGACCGGTCTGTGCGTCAATGAGGTGGCGTTTTCCCCCGACGGCGATATAGGGGGTTCCGTCGGGCGTCCGTACCAGCAGCCCCTGCCCGTCCTTGACCTGCCGTTCTATGACTGGGGAATCGCGGTTGCCCATTCGGATGGTGATGCCGCCCTGGGAACGGGCGCAGACCAGCCAGCGGCTGCCGCTCATCTTGGCCGCCGATGGAAGCGGGTCGGGAGCGCCGGGGATGCCGACGGGCAGCCCGTGAGGGTAGCCCCGCAGGGAGTTCTGTGACACTTCGACGACTTTGGCGTTCTCGCCACCGAGCAGCAGCGCGGAAGCTTGGTTGAGGACGGGCCGCAGTACTCCGGCGCGCAACACATAGCGGGCAGTGGTCTCCCGTTCGACGATCACAACCCCCGGTTCTTTCCACGAGGTCGCCCCGCCAGGCCGCAGGTAGCCGTACACGCCGACGCCGATGGTCACTATCAGCGCCAGCACGACGCCGCCGATGGCTCCCGTGATGAAGCGGCGCATCGGGGTTTGCGGAGCATCTGGATCTCCGGTGACCATGGCCGAGGCAAGCCGCCCGACCACGCACAGATATGCCTGGAGCTGGTCTCTCTTGTTCCGCATGGGGAGTCTCCGCCTCGGTTACGGGCAGGGTCATGGCAGGGTGGCTGACGAGGGATCTAGCAACGACGAGATGACGTCAGCCGTTGAGGGCACGCGCGTAGGCGTAAACGCCGAGTACTTGCAGCAGGAGCAGCGGCAGGGCGACCGAAGCCGCAGTCTCCAGGAGGTCCGCAGCCCGCCCCCAGTAGGGGAGCAGTCGGCGGCCGGGCAGTGTCCTGGCACACACCAAGAGCAGTAGAACGAGCAGCAGCAGTACCGCAGACAGCCACAGTCGTTCGCTGGGCGCGTCGGCGATCCGGACGAGAAGCGCACCCGTGATCAGGACGGCCGGAGCCACGGTGCACAACCGATGCCCGACGCCCTCGACGACGCGCGAGCGCAGCAGCAGCGTGACGGCGGCCAAGGCAGCGACGGTGGGCGCCGGCCAGCCGGGACTGGTGGCGAGTACGGAGGCGGAGACACCGGCGACGGTGCCGACTGCTGCGAATAGCGCGAGCATGTAGCGGTCGGCAGCTGCAGCCTGCTGCATGAGCCGCTGTCCCGGCAGTGGGTCGAGATCGAGCTGGAGTTCCTCGGCGGAGGTGGGCAGCGGCGGGAGCTTGAGCCGGGCAAGCCGGAAAGCCCCCATCGGGATCGACGGGCCGTATGACAGCGCGATGAACATCACGATTCCGGCGGACCGCATCGCGGACACTTCCAGGCCAGCGGTGAGAAGTCCGCCGATCACCGGCCCGACCGTGAGGGCCAGCACCCCTGCGAAGACTGGGGCACTGTCCGCGGCGGAGATGTCCTGGCCTTTGACACTGCTGAAGCCACTCACGCCGGCGTGGCCCAGCAGCCCGGCGGCGCCGGCCGCTGCGGCGGCAGCCAGCAGCGCCGGAGCACCGAAGCCGCCCACGAAGAGGGCACCCCCCAGAGCGGCATACGGCAATGCGAGCAGAGCGGTCAGCATCGCAGCGGGCACGTCGCCAATCGCGCGAGACAGCGCGGTCGCGGTCAGCAGTAGCAGCGCGGCCCCGCCGAGAGCTGTCGAAGCACGGGGGAGGGACGGGCCGCCCAGCAGCAGCACCAGCAGTCCGCACGCGGCGACGGCCGCGGACAGTGCCAGATACAGCAGACGGGTCCAGCGGCCTTCCCAACGGTCGGCCCGACCCCGAACTCCGGCGGACACCCCGTCCACCATGTCGTCGAACTCCAGCTGGCCCAAGGCGGCGCCGCGAGGGCGAAGATAGAGCGTCTCGCCGTCTACCAGCCCCAGCGTGGACGGGGTGCGGTCCTCGTCGAGCGGTGGTTCACCGAGCCGCTGCAGGATCCAGCCGTCGTGGTCGAGGCCCGCCTCCGCGAGCTTGTCGTCGCTCTGCTGGAGGAGCACCGGCAACAATTCGGCGAGCGGAATGTCGGCCGGCACGGAGAGCTCGATCCAGCCGGAGGGGGCTTGCACGGTGAGTCGGCAGGTGTCCACTGGGGGGCTGCTCATGCTGGAGGACCACCTCGGAGATGTCGGATCAGTCGGGGGTGGGGGCAGGACTCGCGGGTTTGGCGGACATCGGATGAACTCGGCCGACGACACGTGCGTTGCAGGGGATCGGGAGCCGTAATCGCTCACCGCAGTCCGGCGACGGTCCGTCCGCCGGTGTCTACGAGGACCGATCGGGCTGAGTTCACTACTGCTGACGGGCCCTCGCTGGGCGCCGCTCGCTCCGTACCAGCCAACCGCATCCACAGGAAGGGCACTCGGTGCCGAGTACCAAGGTGTTCCGCCGGCCGGCGTTCCGCCCGGGGCCGGAGATGCCGACAGGCGAGATCGCCGTCCAGGAGCCGCCCGTGCTGGAGGAGCCCCAGGGCGGCGCGTTGTCCTCGGCGATGATGTACCTGCCGATGGCGTTGTCCTCGGGCATGATGATGCTGATGTTCATCCAGCCGGGCTCCCAGGCGCTGGGCTATCTGGTCGCCGGCATGATGGTCATCTCTACTCTGGCCATGATGGTGGCTCAGCTGGTGAAGGCCTCCGGCGACCGCAAGCGCAAGATCAACGGTGAGCGGCGTGACTACATGCGCTACCTGGCGCAGATTCGCCGCCAGATCCGCAAGGCGGCAGAGCAGCAGTACACCGCTTCTCTCTGGCGGCACCCTGCCCCTGACGGCCTGTGGTCCGTTGCTCTCTCCAGCCGATTGTGGGAACGCCGCCCCTCCCACGACGAGTTCGGCGAGGTACGGATCGGCTTGGGCGAGCAGCGCGCTGCGCTGCGCCTGCGCCCTCCACAGAGCAAGCCCGTCGAGGACCTTGACCCGTTGGCAGCAGTCGCCCTGCGCCGCTTTACCAAGGCTCACACCGTACTGCCCGCGATGCCCACGGCACTCTTCCTGCGGGCTTTCGCGCGGGTCCTGGTCCGGGCCGACTCCGAGTCGGAACTCGCAGCCGGGCTGGAGCCGGGACGGGCCCAGGAGGCCGCCCGGGCACTCGCCCGCGCAATGATCGCTCAGCTGACTACCTTCCACGCCCCTGATGACCTGTGGATTGCCGTGTGCGCGAGTGCCGAGGCCAGGCCGCACTGGGACTGGGTGAAGTGGCTCCCGCACGCCCAGCACCCGGTCGCGCAGGACGCCGCGGGGCCAGTCCGGATGGTCACCGACAACCTGGTGGAGCTGGAGAGGCTGTTGGGGGAGGACTTCGCAGAGCGGGCTCGCTTCGAACCCAACGGCAAGATCCGCCCAGAGGAGCCCTTCGTCCTTCTGGTGCTGGACGGCGTGGCGCTGTCCCCGGGCTCCCGGATCGCGGACGCGGGATTCGCCAACACCACCGTGCTCGACGTTTCGGGATCCCTGCGCTGGAAGGCCGACAAGCTGGCCCTGCGCCTGCGGGTCAGCCCCGAGGCCGTCGAGGTCGCCAACGCCGACCGGGCAGGCCGGGACCAGTACGCCCTGGTGGGCCGCCCTGATCTGCTGAGCCTGGTGAAGGCCACGGTCCTCGCCAAGGTGATCTCACCGAACCGGATCGCGCTGTCCGTGGACACCGCCGACCCTCTGGGAACCGACCAGCAGCTGACCGAACTGCTGGGCATCGGCGATGCCGGATCCTTTGAACCGGTGCAGATGTGGGCCTCGCGCACCCCCTGGGACCGGTTGCGGGTGCCAATCGGCGTCGGACAGGACGGAACCCCAGTGGAACTGGACATTAAGGAGTCGGCGCAGGGCGGTATGGGCCCGCACGGCATGCTGATCGGCGCCACCGGCTCCGGCAAAAGCGAGCTGCTGCGCACCCTGGTCCTGGCACTGGCGGCAACCCACTCCTCCGAGGTGCTGAATTTCGTTCTGGTGGACTTCAAGGGCGGTGCCACCTTCATGGGCCTGGAGCGGCTGTCGCACACGTCCGCCGTGATCACCAACCTGGCGGACGAGCTGCCACTGGTCGACCGGATGCAGGACGCCCTCCAGGGCGAGCTGGTCCGCCGCCAGGAACTGTTGCGCGCCAACGGCTTCAGCTCCCTCGCCGAGTACGAACGCGCCCGGAGCGCCGGTACCAGGCTCGATCCGCTTCCCACACTCTTCCTGGTTGTCGACGAGTTCAGCGAGATGCTCAGCACCCGCCGCGAGATGATGGACCTCTTCGTCATGATCGGTCGGCTCGGCCGAAGCCTCGGGGTGCACCTGTTGCTTGCCTCCCAGCGGCTGGAGGAGGGCCGCATCCACCTCCTGGAGTCCCACCTCTCGTACCGGATCGGCCTGCGTACGTTCTCGGCCTCGGAGAGCCGCAGCGTGCTGGGCGTGCCTGACGCGTACGAGCTGCCGTCGGTCCCGGGCAGCGGCTATCTCAAGACCGGTACCGCTGTCCTGACCCGCTTCAAGGCCGCCTACGTCTCCGGCGCATACAAAGGCGCGGTCCGCCGTCGCTCCAGCGCTGCCGTGGTGAAGCAGCAGGTCGTGCCGTACCGCACGGAGTACCTGGCGCTCCCTCAGCAGCCCGAAACCGAACCGGAACGGGAGGCGGAGGCTGAGGAGACCTTCGGCCAGGAAACCCTGATGCAGGTCCTGCTGGATCGGCTGCGCGGCCAGGGCCCGCCGGCCCGACAGGTATGGCTCCCGCCGCTCGCCGACCCGGCTTCCCTCGACGACCTGTTGCCCCCGCTGGAGCCCGACCCCGACCTCGGGCTGTGCCCGGTCAGCTGGGCACAGCGTGGCAAGCTCCAGGTGCCGCTCGGTCTCGTCGACATGCCCTTCGAGGGGATGCGTGAACTCCTCACCGCCGACTTGTCGACGGGCGCGGGCCACGTCGGCATCGTCGGCGGACCACAGAGCGGCAAGTCCACCCTCTTGCGTAGTCTGATCGCGGCACTGGCAATCACGCACACTGCGCGCGAGGTGCAGTTCTACTGCCTGGATTTCGGCGGGGGCGCCCTTGCCTCGCTCGCTCATCTGCCCCACATGGGCAGCATCGCGGGCCGTACGGAGAGCGACCGAATCGCCCGCACCATCGCCGAACTCAGCGCACTGCTTGTGCAGCGCGAGCAGCTGTTCGTGGCCAACGGGGTGGAGTCCATGGAGGGCTACCGCCGCCGCCGCACCGAGCCCTGGGCCGCCCAGGACCCCTTCGGGGACGTCTTCCTGGTCGTCGACGGCTGGTTCACCTTCCGACAGGAGTTCGAGATTCACGAACCCGCCCTCCAGGACCTGGTGAACCGGGGCCTCAGTTACGGCATTCACGTGGTGGTCACCTCTGGCCGCTGGTCGGAGATCCGCCCTTGGCTGCGCGACGTCCTTGGCACCCGTTTCGAACTGCGACTCGGCGACCCAGTGGACTCCGAAGTCAACGCCCGCACTGCCGCCACCGTCCCCGAGGTGCCCGGCCGCGGCCTGAACCGGCAGGGTCTCCACTTCTTGGGCGCGCTGCCCCGCATCGACGGCGGCCACGGCACTGAGGATCTTCCCGACGCCACGCGGGCCCTGGCCGACGCAGTCGCCGACGCCTGGCAGGGGCACCGCGCACCCGTGGTCCGGATGCTGCCCGCGCAGCTGCCCGCCGATCAGTTGCCCGCACCCGACGGGGACCTCCGCATGCCCATCGGTATCAACCAGCAGGATCTGAAGCCCGCGTACCACGACTTCGAGCGTGATCCGCATCTGATGATCATCGGTGACACGGAGAGTGGAAAGAGCAACCTGCTGTGCCTGGTGGCACGCGCCATCGAGGAGCGCTATGGCCCACGCGAAGCCCGCGTGCTGCTCTGCGACTACCGCCGCGACCTGGCCTCGACCGTGCCGGAGGAACGCCGGGTCGGATACGCGGTCTCCACCGAATCCCTCGCCGAGCTCGCCGCAGGTACGGCAGAGGCCCTGCGGCCACGGATGCCTGGTCCGGAGATTTCTCCGGAACAGTTGGGGAACCGCGACTGGTGGGAGGGGCCCAGGGTGTTCGTGCTGGTCGACGACTTCGAGCTGATCACCGGCCCCGGCGTCGTCTCACCACTCGCACCGCTGCTGGAAATGCTGCCGCAGGGCGAGCACATCGGACTCCACCTGGTCGTCGCCCGGTCATCCGTCGGCGCCGGCAGAGCGTTGGCCGACCCGGTACTGCGCAAGATGTGGGATCTGGGCGCGCCCGCCCTGTTGCTGTCCTGCCCCAAGGACGAGGGCATGTTCCTGGGCAGCGTACGACCTCAGGTGCTCCCCACCGGCCGGGCCCAGCTGATCAATCGTCGACGGCAGGTGAGCATTGTCCAGACAGCGCTGGCCCGCTGGACTGACACCTGACGCAGCTGACGTACGTCATGCCCTTGCGAAGGCGGACTCCGCATGTCAGGACTCGCCTGCCAAGTAACCACCAATTAGGAGACGCCGACTATGGCCGAGAACGAGACCAGCAGCGAACGAATCGAGCGTATACAACAGCAGCTCGAGCAGACCGATCAAACCGAGCGCCCCGAGACGACCGGGGACGCGACGCCGCTGGAGCCGGACACGAATATTCCCGGCCCACCGAGTTCACTCGACGCGCGCCAGGCCAACAGCGAGAACCCGGCTGCCAGGGCCGGACGGATCTATCTGGAAGAGCGGTGCGAGGCCTGCCGCCGGCTCCTCTTGCGGCTGTCCGGGCTGGCCACGGACGAGCTGATGGTGAAGGCACGGCAGTGGCTCGCCGACCAGGAGTGGACCAACTTCGCCCGAGGCGTCGCGTTCGAGGCGGTGCGTTTCCGGATTCCGCTGGACATGGAAGACCTCGCGTTGTTGGACAGAATGCTGTTGGAGGCCGGGGCGGACCGTACAGCGCTGGACGGGCTGGAGTTGCGCGAAGCCGAGCCGCTACCGATGTTCGTCTTTACCACAGATCCGGATCCCGCCCCCGATGGTGACTGGAGCATGGCTCCTCCGACCCTTTTTGTCACAAGTGATCCGAGAACGGAGGGCACCGCGGACCCGGTGGACGACACCGCCGTCTCGGCCGTTCGCGATTCCGCGTTGGGCCTGTGGCGGTCCTGGCGGCACGCGGCCGACGGTTCGACGTGGCCCCGGCCCGAGCGGGTCTACGTGGTCGAAGTACCGGCCGGCGCCGAAGCTGTCGAGATGGTCGAGCTGACTGCTCGTGTTCAGTCGCAGCTGGCGGCTGTCGCAGGTCAGGACGTGCAGGTCGAAGTAGTCGCTACTCGGGAAGTGGCGACCTCCTATCAGGTCATGGCGCGCAACTATGGGTTGCTGCTGTGGGATGCCGACGGCCGCCCAGGGATGCAGGTGGCCGGACTGTTCGACCGGGTCGATCCGGAACGAGGTCCGCTGTTCGACCCCAGCCATCCCCGACTGCCCAACGAGGAGGCTCTGAAGGTGGCGGCATACCTCCGGGAGGGCCGGACGGTGGTGAACACGACCGAGCGGATGCCCGACGTACTGGCAGAGGACGACGATCTGGTGGTGCCGCTCGGCTTCAGCACAGACGGCTACTGGGTGTGGAACGACGCGAGCCTCTACTACCTGGAGCAGCATGGCCTGGCACCGACCGAAGGCTTGCTCGCGCATGTGAAGGCCACCGGATACCAATGCCCCTCCGTGGACGGGGCGGGCCTGCACCGGGCGATGGCCGCCATTTTGGACGAGCCTTCGGACGAACCGGCGTGGACCCTCGGGGACCCGGTCGAGGTGGCCGGAGAGGCCTCCAGCGAACAGGCCCGCGATGAGGTCACAGACAAGAACCTCGAAGAGCCTGACGGGCAGTGAACAGGCACCTGTGAGGCTGCGTAGAGCTGTGTGGAGGCCCGATCCGACGGGCTCTCCGAGGCATACGGGCCACACATGCTCCTGTGGCCCCGATCACCGGAAGTGAGGGACACATGGTCAGTCCGGGAATGCAGCAGGTAGACGCGGATCAGATCGACGCCGCAGCCGCCAAGGTCAACGGTGAGAAGCAGGCGCTCGACGGGTCGTACAACGAGATGAAGGCCGTCATCAACCAGCTTGCGGCGGCGTGGTCGGGCGGAGCCTCGGACGTCTTCGAGGGGCTGATGTTCGATTGGCTCGGAGACTTCGGCCTCGTGCTCAACAACATGCAGGCGATCGGCAACCTGCTCACTACGTCAGCCGGGGAGTACCGCGCCGCGGAGGACGCCAACAAGCAGAGGATTGCCCGGATCGCCGGCGAGAGCACGCCGAGCATCATCCCCCTGTAATGCCCACCTGCCGCGGGAAGTCGTACGCATGTCGTGACACCTCCTGCGGCACCCTTCGGAGAAAAGGAACCGAGATGGCCGGCTACGGCATCAACTACGACGAAGCCCAGATGGTCATGGGCCGGTTCGTGTCCATCGACGAACAGCTCGCTGAGGCTCAGACGCGAGTCAAGAACATCGTCGACGCGCTCGGCGACGTCTGGAAGAACAGCAAGGGGCGCGAGGACTATGTCGAGCTCCAGAACCAGTGGAGCGGCACACTCACCCAGATGAGCCTGCTGCTGCAGAAGATGAATCAGTGCCTGGGGATGAACCTCGAAAACTACCACGGCACGGACGAGTACGTCGGGAAACTCATGCGAGGGTGACCGGCTCGGTCGCCTTGCGGAGAACGGGAGACAACATGGCCGAAGCGGCCAAGGATACAGAGGTTGGCGGTACGGGCAAGTCCAAGGAGCTGAAGGTAACTCCGGACGACTTGCTGAAGTACGCCAACTTCCTCAAGACGCTCATCCCCCTGGTCGACCAGGCCAAATCGGAGATGGACGGTGTGAAGATCAAGGCGGGCAACTTCAAGGACGGCTCAGACCTGGGCCGCCTGGTGGGCTGGGACGACGCCAAGGGCCGGGCCAAGGCCTTCGCGGAGGACCTAGCGCAGCTCAAGGCGGCACTGGTCAACCTGTCCGACAAGCTCCGCGAGGCGGCCACTCACTACAGCGATGTCGAAGGCCTGAACAAGCATCTCGCAGAGAAGGCCAAGGACATGGTGGCCGAAGTCACCGCTCTTCTGCCCAAGAACAAGAGCGCTGCCTGAGCGGGTGATCCGCAGCACGTACAAGCACTACAGGAATCGCGCGCCGGCCGATGCCGCGGCCGGCGCCGCAGAGGACGAGGAAGGACCGTGGCAGAAGACGACGGCCAAGCCATACCCCAGAATGACAACTACTCAGGGTGGGGCTGGAAGCAGATTCAGCTGGCGATCCTCGGCTCGGTGAGCGCCGACCGAGAGACCGAGGCGGCCCTGGTGAGCGGGGTGAGTGAACCGGAGTCCTTGAGGCGTGCGGCAAGATCCTTCCAAGCCGTGCAGACCAATCTGAACGAGGTGAAGCTTCGCCTCGAATACCGCAGCGACGTGCTGATGGGCAGTGAGGGAACCTGGAGAGGTGATGCCGCAACAGCCTTCCAGGGCCTTGCGTTCGAGATTCGCTCCGCACTGCAGAGCCGGCTCGACACTGTCGGCGGCTCCCCCAGCTACAGCGATTCGCTGGAGGACTCGGCCAATGCCCTGCAGCAGGCGATCAGCGATATCATCCGAATCAACCGTGAGGGCGCCGCGAAGGCCAAGGCGGCGTACGACGCAAAGATGCAGGCGTGGAAGGATGCGAACCAGCCGGTCAACGTCGATCCCGGTCCGGGGCCTTCGCCGGTTTTTGAAAAGAACGGCACCGAGATCGTTGCCGTCTCAAAATTCCCCGAGGTGGTGGCGTGGCTGGACGAGCAGATGTCCGGGGTCATCACCAAACTAAGTACCACGTACAAGAGCAAGCAGAGCGCGATCCGTCCTCTGAGCACGGTCAAATACCCCACGCCCTCGGACCCGGCCAAGCCCGATCCCAACGGCAATCTCCCGGGTGGTGCCCCCAAGAAGGACCCTGGCAGCGGCGACAAGCCCAGTGATTCAGGGGGGGACTTCAGCTTCGATGACGCCATGCCCGTTCTGAAGCCGACGAGTTCCCAGCCTCTGTCTCAGAGCGTTCCTGGTGGGGTCGGGAATCCTGACTTCCAGGTCCTCGGAGCACCATCTGCGGGGGCACTTGGCGTGGGCGGGCTGCCGCTGCTCACTGGGTCCCACGCCGGTCTCTCCGCAGTGCAGTCACCGCTCGGCGGACCAGCCGGGCTTGAAGGGGATCTGGGTCTCGGACAACTCGGCGATGGCGCGCTCGGCGTGCTCGGGTTCGCCGGTCTCGGTGCGGCGGCCGCGCGGTTCAACCCCACGCCCGCCGCGGGGCTGCCTGGCCGCCCCAGGCCCAACAGTTCTCGGGTGCTCGGTGCCGACGCCCTGCGCACCCTCGCCAACGACGCCGTGGGCCACCGGCTCGCCCGGCCCATGGTGGCCGGCGATCCGCCACCGGGAGCCCTGCCCGGCGCTACCCGGTACGGACACGGGCCGACAGCGGCCGCCCAGAGCGAACAGGGCATGCGCTACCCCATGGGTGGCATGGGGGCGGGCGGCCTCGGCGGTGCCGGTATCGGCCCGCTCGGCGGCCAGCAGGATCGGGACCGGGAGAGCCGACTCATCGAGGACCGGGACCCGTGGGGCACCGATGAGGAGTCCACAGGTGTACTCGGCCGGACGGACGAGGCGAAGACCGAATAAGCAGGGCCGGACACCGAAGGTCGTCTCCGTCCCAAGGGCTACAGGGAGCGCACAACATGGCTGCTGGTTTTACGAATGTATCAGACGGCGTTCCGAAAAATACGAATGACAACGACAAGGGTAAGGGCATTGATACCCACGGGGGCAATCCGGTCAAAATTGCACCCGGCCCGATCGATCCCAAGAGCCAGGACTCGCACAAGAACAACAACGGCATCAGCATCGACCAGGGTACGAACCTGTACGACGGCTGGAGCTGGAAAGAAATTCAGGTCGCGATCCTGGGGGCGGTGGACACCGACAGCACCACGACCACCGACGCTCAGTACGCCACCAGTGACCCGGTTTCACTGTCCGATGCAGCCGCAGCGTTCAGCATCCTGACTCTGAATCTAACCTTCATTGACCAAAACTTGTCGAAACAGACCCAGCTACTATTGGACGCGAAGAACGGGTTGTGGAAGGGAAATGCGGCTGCCGCGTTCAGTTCCCTGATGGAGAAGTTTCGCTCGGTAGTGAAGAGCCGTCTGCAGACCCTTATGGGGCCGCCGACCTATGCAGAAGCTCTTATGGACGCCGCCCAGGGGCTGACCACAGCCATCAGGCGTGTCTATGAGGCGAACCACAAGGCCGCGAACAATGCGTTGGCGCGCAATGCCAAGTACGTGACCTTCCAGGACAAGACACAGTTGGTAGCCGTGTCGCAGTTCAAGGACATCGTGGAGGATCTCACCAAAGATATGCGGTTCGCCATCAACGAACTGGCCAACTCCTACCGCGCGGCCAAGTCGAGCATGCCGGAGCCGCAGGGCATCACCTACCCCGGGGTGACCTCCGTATCGCCGGAGCAGCAAAAGCTCCAGAAGGACCTTGACGACCTCAACACGAAGCTCGACAAGGCCCACAAGGACTCCGAGAAGGCCAGGGCTGAGGCAGACAAGGCCAACAAGGAGGCGATGAGGAAGGCCCAGGACTCGCTCAAGAAGGGGCAGACTGACCTTGCCAAGCAGCAGGATGTAATGCAGAAGGCGGCCGGAGCTGACGCAAAGGGGCTGGGCGACTCGCCGCTCCCGGGTGCACCGGGCACTGGAACACTGGGCAACGGTTTGGGTACGGGGCTCGATGAACCAGGGGCTGGACTTGGCGGCGACACGGCTGGCGGTCTGGGTGGGGTCGGCATCCCCCCTGGAGCTCTGCCCAACCCAGGCCTGATGAACAGCGTCCGCCCGCCCAGGGCCGGTGGGCTGCTCGCCGCCGGTACCCTGCCCAAGGTGGGAAAAGGCCTGAGCGCGGCCGAGCTGCAGAAAGGGTTGCCCGGTACGCCGTTGCGAACCGGCAGCACGATCGGCGGGGGATCTCCGGCGCGTGCCAGCACCTTCGCCGGGGAGGCCGGCGCTGCCGCCAGGGCGGCGAGCAGCCGCGCCACCATGGGTACGGCCGCGGGGGGCTCACCTGGCATGATGCCCGGCGGATATCCGATGGGCGGCATGGGCGGCATGGGTGCGGGTATGGGGGGAATGGGCTCCGCCCAACCGCGGGAGAAGGACAGTAACACCTGGCTGGTTGAGGACGAGGAGACCTGGGGCATCGACGACGAAGAGGGCCCCACCGCTCTCGGCCGTCGCTAGTCACATCGCTGTGATCAGTCCACTCCTCATTCACCAGCATGCTTAGCCTGCGCGTTTCACTTGGGACCGTGTTCGGATCATGAGCGGTAACGCGAAAGTGCCTTCTGGGCTGGGACGATGAACCTTGTCGAGGGGTTCTGT
>NZ_JBSGZO010000152.1:0-17362 GCF_053611045.1 Streptomyces sp. NPDC054841
CCGTCGTTCTGCACCCACAGGCCGTGGTGCCATTTGACGGTCAGCGCGACGGTCATCACGCCGATGGCGACCGTGGCCGCCATCGGCGTGAGCGCCCCGCCGGCCAGGAACAGGCCCGAGCCGATCTGCCCGACGCCCGCGGCAAGCGCGGTCAGCGACCCGCCACGGAACCCGTCCTTGCGGAACTCCTCGGTCCCGCCCTCCAGACCCCGGCCGCCCAGATGGAAGCTGATCTTCTGCACCCCGTGGCCGGCTATCAGCAGACCTGCGACCAGCCGGAGGACCAACAGACCGACGTTCATTGCGTGCTCCTGACTCAGGTGACCTTGCGAGGGGCCCGGTCAGCCGGCGGCGTGGGCGCCGATGACGCTCTGCGCGTACACCACACCCAGGCCGTAGGCGCCGGCGTGCTCCTTGACGATCTCCATGACCGCGCCGTACGTCTCGGTACGGGCCCAGTCACGCTGCAGCTCCAGCAGGACCTGGATCCAGGTGACCGGTACGGCACCGGCGCTGATCATCCGCTGCAGGGCGTGCTCGTGAGCCTCCTTGGTGACACCGCCGGAGGCGTCGGCCACCACGTACACCTCATAGCCCTGACCCAGCGCGGACAGCGCCGGCAGTACCAGGCACACCTCGGTCCACAGGCCCGACAGCACGATCTTCTTGCGCCCGGTGGCCTTGACGGCCTCGACGACGGCCCGGTCCTCCCACGCGTTCATCGTGGTGCGGTCGATGATCTGCTCCTTGGGGAAGACCTCCGCGAGCTGCGGCAGGAGCGGGCCTGAGAACGACTCTGCCGCCACCGTGGTCAACACCACCGGCACATCGAACGCCTTGGCCGCCTTCGCCAGGCCGACCGTGCTGTTGATGACCGCGGTCCGGTCCCCGCTGCCGACACCGAAGAACATCTGCGGCTGGTGGTCCACGAACAGCATCACCGCGTTGTCGGGGGTGAGCAGATCCGGGCTCGGCGCGGCCTTGACCTGGGTGAAGTCAATCATCGGGGTTCCTCTCGGTTATCTGTCTTGCGGTACACGCCACCGGTCCGGCGGCGAGCTGGCGGGCGGCGGGACCCGGTCCGGGAGCGGGGTCCCGCCGCGGTCACAGCACGAAGCAGGGGTCGAAGATCTCGGTCGGGGCTTCGGGGGCGAAGCCCCGCTGGACCCGCCACTGGCGGTGCTGTTCGGAAGCCGCGACGGCCTGGCCGAGCAGGTCGGCCTGACGCGCGCCGGAAACAGTGGGTTTCGTCGTCGCCTGGTAGCCGCCGTAGTGCGCGACCGGGCTCCAGGCCGGACTGACCGGCGGGAGGGGGTCGTCCAGTCCTTCGTATTCGGCGGCGGCGTAGACGATGCGGCCCCCGACGACGGTGAGGACGGATTCGATGTGCGGGATGTCCTGCTCGGGCACGGTGAAGAAGTCGTCGGACAGCACGGCCAGGTCTCCGAAGCAGCCCGGTCGCAGGATTCCCTTGAGGTTCTCCTCGCCGGTGAGACGGGCGCCGCCCTGGGTGTACATCTCCAGTGCGGTCTCCCGGGCGACCCGGTTCTGCGGCGGATAGATCGTCAGGTCGCCGGCGGTGCGTCCGGATACCAGCCAGTGCAGAGCGACCCAGGGGTTGTACGAGGACACCCGGGTGGCGTCGGTTCCCGCGCCGACGGTCAGCCCGCGTTCCAGCATGGCGCGCACCGGCGGTGCCTCGGCGGCGGCAGAGACTCCGTACCGGCGGACGAATGCCTCGCCCTGGAAGGACATCCGGTTCTGTACCGACATCGCCCCGCCGAGCGCGGCGATCCGGTCCAGGCTCTGCCGGGAGACCGTTTCCGCGTGGTCGAACAGCCAGCGGTTGCCACCGGGGAACAGCCCCTCGGCCGCGAGCTTTTCGAACACGCCCAGATCGCGGCGGATCGTCTCGTCATAGGTGGCATGCAGCCGGAAACCCCAGCCGTTCTCCATGAGAAGGCGTACCGCCTTCTCGAATCCGGCCTCGTAGTCACCGAGTTCGGGGCGGGGCTCGGAGAAGTTCTCGAAGTCGGCGGCCGACCAGGTCAGGTTCTCCCCCGCGCCGTTGAGCCGGAGCCACTCGTCGCCCTCCTCGGGGCGGACCATCTCCACCCACCGGGCCAGATCATCGACCTCCTGGCCGGCGGTCTGCGGAAAGAGGTGGTAGGCGATTCTCAGCGACAACCGGCCCGTCCTGGCCAGCTCGATCACCGTGCTGTAGTTGTCGGGGAAGTTCTGGAAACCGCCGGCCGCGTCGATCGCCGAGGTCAGGCCGAACCGGTTCAGTTCGCGAAGGAAGTGCTGGGTGGAGGTCAGCTGGTCCGGGCCCTGCAGGGTCGGCGCCTTGGCCAGTGTGGAGTAGAGGATCAGGGCGCTGGGCGCCGCCAGCAGCATCCCGGTCGGTTCCCCGGTGTGGCCCCGCACGATCTGCCCGCCCCTGGGATCGGGGGTGTCGCGGGTGAATCCGGCGGCCTGGAGTGCGGCCCGGTTGAGAATGGCCGACTGGTACAGGTGCAGCACGAAGACCGGGGTGTCGGGGGCGGCCGCGTTCAGCTCCGCCACGGTCGGCAGCCGGCGCTCGGCGAACTGTTCCGCGGACCACCCTCCCACTACCCGCACCCACTGGCCCTTCGGGGTGCGCGCGGCCTGGTCCCGCAGCGTCGCCAACGCCTGCCGCAGCGAGGGCACTCCGTCCCAGCGCAGCTCCAGCACGTAGTTCAGGCCGCCGCGGATGACGTGCAGATGGGAATCGTTCAGGCCGGGGACCACCCTGCGGCCCAGCGCATCGACGACGCGCGTCCGCGCACCGATCAACGGTGCCACTTCGGCGTCGTCGCCGACCGCAGTGATCCTGCCGTCCCGGATGGCGACCGCGCTCGCCTGTGTGTGAGTGCGATCGCCGGTGAACACCTTGGCGTTGCGCACCACCACATCAGCGGCGTCCGTCAGATCAAAAGGCGGCAGTCCGCCGACCGGCATTGTGGGCATCGTCCGCGTCTCCTTCCAGCTCTGTCCGTCCGGCCGTCTCGGCCGAACAAGGGTTATGTGACAAAAGGCGCAAAAAATGCGTAGGCGTTCGGTCCGCGCCGCCTGATGGCCCGGTGGAGGAGTCGGCGATGACCGGGTGGAGGTCGACTCAGGAGGAGATCGGCTCAGGAGGAGGTCACCTCAGGAGGAGATCGGCTCAGGAGGAGGCATCGCGATAGCCGAGCGCTGCTGCCGTGACGAGCAACGTGCTGACCGCAAGCGGCCATCCGAGTCCGTGATGCAGCACCAGCCAGGCTCCGAGCGCGGCGCCCGCCAGCATCGCCGCGACCGACACAAGGCGGCGTCCGGCGCGGGGGTTGGTGCCACCGGCGAGCGAGGAGTCGGAGGCGAGCCCCGTGAGCGTCAGGGTCAGCACGGTGGTCGTCATGTCCGGGACGGCGAGTTTGCGCACCGTTCCGTTGCGCAGGCCCATGGCCAGGGCCATGGCTGCGATGAGCACAAGGGATGCTCCCGCAGGCTCGGCGAAGGCAATCACGGTGGCCAGTGCCAGCAATATCGCCTCGCCCGCCAGCACCATGCGCACCCACGGCACGCGCGGCCGACCGCGCATCGCCAGTTCCAGACGCCCCGCGCAGACCGAACCGGCCAGGAACGCCACCAGCGATACCAAGGACCCGAGCACCGAGAACCCCGGTGCGCCGGCCGCCGCGAAGCCGATGACGACAATGTTGCCGGTCATGTTGGCGGTGAATACATGCCCCAGACCCAGATAGCTGATTGCGTCGATGAACCCGCTCACGACGGTCAGCACGGTCAACACGATCGCCAGGGGGTGACGCGGGGTCAGTTCAGGGCCTGCGACACCCTTGGAAGTCGTATCCCTGCTCACTGTTTCTCCTCTGCGCGGCGGGCGGCCCGGACATTCCCACGGGGAATTCCAAATATTGGGCGGGCCTGCCGACTTCCTTGGACCGGCCTGACCGCCGAGACCGAATGCGCCTCAATTCCTGGTGCGCTCAGAAGATTACGGTCGAACAGTGGGCCGGTCTTTTCCTGCTGTGCACAGCTGTGTTCCGAAACTGCACTGCGCGTCTGTGCGTACAGTCATTTCACGGAGCCCGTACGGGCCGCCGGAATCCTTACCGGAAGTGTTCGCTGCACGGTGCCGGCCACGGCGTGCAGGACGCCGGCGCGGCAGCACCGTGGCGACGGCCGGGAAGGACAGCGCATCGACCGTGAAGGTCCGGCCGACGCCGGCGAGCAAGACGAGCGCGCCCCTGCGGCCGGGCCGGCCCCCTGGCCGCGGTGGGTGCCGGCGGCGGCTATACCGCGCCGAGGATCCCCGCCAGCATGCGCTCCAGGCTGTCGCCGCACTCCTCCGAACCCGGCGGGCACAGTACGTACGTTCGCCGGAGAAACCCGTTCAGCTCATCGGTGTAAAACCGCACAACGCATACCCCGTCCGGCGAAATGAGCTCCACATCGGTCTCCTGCCAGGAACTCGGAAGGACCCTGACGTCGCCTGCGCCGGCGGCGGTACGGATCCCCGCCGCCAGCAGGTCCCGGGCGAACACCCAGACGACTCCGGTACCACTGGGGCCCCCTGGCGAAGCCCGGAAGGCGAGGCTTACGGCAAGCGGGTCCTCGGTGCTGTAGCAAAGGTTCACCGGCACGGGACAGTCATGCGCTGCAGCCGTTCGCACATCGGCCATGACCTCTATCTCGATGAGATGCATGCGGTGCTCCTGGCTCCGGCTCCGGCCTTGTGGAGTTTCTGTCGTCGAGTACTTCTCACGCCACGGCAGCCTAGGAACTGCGGATCGGGAAAAGTTGTACAGCCGTGCAGCATTCTGTGCTGAAAGTGCATCTTTTCGGCGGATCAATCCATGCCATGGATCAATCCATGTCATGGATTCCGGCAAGCCGGATGAACTCAACCCTCGAATTGATCTCCACCTTCGCGAAGCCGTGCCACAGGCCGGAACTCACCTCAGCCGCCGCGTCACCGGCACGTGGCCGGAGTGAGAGCCGCAAGATGTCCGCGGCGGGACAGAAGGTCCCTTTGCGGCGAGGCGCCGCACGCTCCACGCTGGTGATCGGGAGCGGCTTGACCGGCAGCCCGGAAAGGCACTGGCAAGCCATGAGGGAGCGAGGGAGCACAGTGCTGCCGAGGCGGCCCGAGCACAGCGGAGGGGCTGATGTCCCGCCCTGCCGTGATCGTCGAGCCCGGGTGGAGTGCCATCCGGGGTGCACCCCTGCGGATCGGAGTGATCAGCCACAGCAACGTGCATGACCGTCCGCACCAGCCGCGGGCGTCGTCCATGCACAATCCGCCACCGGAGGATCTTGTGTCCCTGACACCGATCGACGCGGCCTCCGTGACAGCCCTCGTCGAGGACGCCACGGCGGCTCCGTCCATGCACAACGCCCAGCCGTGGAGGTTCCGCTTCCTGCGGGACAAGGGTTCACTGCAGCTGCACGCCGACCTGGAACGCACGCTACCGAAGGCCGACCCGGCGCATCGTGCCCTGCACCTCGGGTGCGGCGCTGCCCTTTTCAATCTGCGCGTGGCCGTCGCTCACGCAGGCAGGGAGCCGGTCACCACGCTGCTCCCCGATCCTGCTGATCCCTGGCTGCTCGCCGAGGTCCGCCTCGACCTGCCCAAGCGCCCGGACGACGATCTCGCCGGCCTCCACCCGGCGATCCGCCGTCGGCACACCAGCCGCTTCCCCTTCACCGACGAGGAGATTCCGGCGGAAGTGCTGGACGGACTGCGCGGCGCGGCGCTCCTCGAAGGCGCCCGGCTGCACGTTCCCGAGGATTGGCATGTGCGAGAGGTGCTCGACCTGGTTCACGACGCCGAGGGGCGCGAGGCGCTCGACCCCGAGGCCCGGGAGGAGCTGGCCCGGTGGACCGGCACGGGAGCGGAAGAGGACGACTCGCGGAATGGCTCGCGGAATGGGGGAATCCCCGCCTATGCGTTCGGCCCCCGGCAACGGGACGTCACGTCCCCGGTGCGGGACTTCGCCGGCGGGCGGCCGGTTCCCGGCCGGGAGGCGGCGACGTTCGAGAAGTGGCCCTGTCTCGCGCTGCTGGGCACCACCGGCGACAAGCTGGCCGACTGGCTGCGGGCCGGCCAGGCGATGGAAAGGGTGCTGCTTCAGGCCACCCAGGACGGCCTGGTCACATCGCTGACCTCCCAGGCGTTGGAATGGCCCGAGCTGCGCTGGGCCGTGCGTGACCCAGGTGCGGCGATGGGCCACGTTCAGATGGTGATCCGCCTCGGGTACGGGCCGGAGGGTCCCGCGACTCCCCGCAGGCCGGTGACCGACGTCCTCGACATCGTGACGTCCCGCAGCGCCCGGCGAACGGAGTGAGGCCTTTCCCCGGCCGGCTGACTCCCGGCCCCGCGATCCGTCCTCGGACCCGCCCAGGCTTCGGCCCCACGATCCGTCCTCGGACCCGCCCAGGCTTCGGCCCCGCGATCCGTCCTCGGACCCGCCCAGGCTTCGGCCCCACGATCCGTCCTCAGACCTGCCCAGGCCTCGGTCCCGCGCTCGCCGGGACCATGCGGTGCTCACTGCGACGGACGTCCACTGGAGGACGGCGGACCCGCCTGTGTGTTGGTCACCCGGCGGCCGGTGATGCGCGTGGGAGTCACGGTCACCCACATCTCGCGCTGTCCACCGGCCCAGGGAAGGCTGCGGGCTTCGGCCTCGAGTCGCCGCACGGCGTCGCCGTCGGTGACAGCGCGCGCCTGCCCGACGACGAGGACACTCCAGCCCCGGCTGAACGCATCGTCGATGTGGTCGACCTCGAAGGCCACTTCGGCTCCCACAGCGGAAGCGGGCACCGTATGCGGAGCCGTACGGAAGGCGATCTCGCCCCCGGCGAAAAGGTAGTTGACCGGCACAACGGCCGGACCGTCGGGCATGAGGACGGCCACTCTCCCCACGCCGTGCGTGGACAGCAGGTCCCGGCATTCTTCGTCGCCGAGTTCGAGCAGTTCCATGTTGCGCGGGCCGGAGGTCCTGCCAGGCGGCTGATCGGCCGTGGCTCCGGTGAGTTCGGGGACCGTGGTCTCCAGGGCGTCGGCGAGGCGGAGCATGATTCCGATGCCAGGTGTGGACGACCGCTCCTCGACGTAGGTGATGTAGGCGGCCGCGGCGCCGCTGCGCGCGGCCAGCTCCTCACGCGACAGCCCGAGCTCCTCGCGGCGGGCCGCCACGCGTCGTCCGATGTCACCGCGCTGACCGTGCACGGCCCCTGCGCCGGAGCGTCCGGGTGTCGACTGCGGCATCTCGCTCACTTCCCCTCGTGGTGGTCAGGCAGACGTGGCTGGTCAGGTCGGGTGACAGCGTTGTGCTGGGGGCCGCCGAGCACCACTTTGAGAGCGCCGGTCTCCGCGGCGCGGGAGAACACGTCGTACGCCTCCTCCATCTGCCCCAGCTCGAAGCGGTGGGTGACCAGAGCGAACGTGGGGAGCTTGCCCGCGGCCATCATGCGCAGCAGCAGCGGCGTGGAGTACGTGTCGACGAGACCGGTCGTGATCGTCACATCCTTGATCCACAGGTCTTCGAGGTGCAGGACCGCAGGCTTGCCGTGGACACCGATGTTGGCGACGCGGCCTCCGGGGCGCACCATGCGGGTGCACATCTCGAACGCCTCGGGCACGCCGACCGCTTCGACGACCACATCGGCACCGAGTCCTTCGGTGACGTCCTCGACCATCTCTTCCGGGGTTTCGTCCGCGCTGACCGTCGCGTCGGCACCGAGGGCCCGGGCAGCGGTCAGGCGGGAATCGGCGAGGTCGACGGCGATGATCCGTTCCGGGGTGCAGAGGCGGGCCGTGGCGATCGTGGCGAGCCCGATCGGCCCGGCGCCGACCACGACCACGGTGTCGCCGGGCCGGACGTTCCCGTTCAGGACCCCCACCTCGTATGCGGTGGGGAAGATATCGGCCAGCAGGACCGCGTCGTAGCTGTCGACGGCGCTGGGCAGCGGGTGCACGGAGAGGTCGGCGAAGGGCACGCGTACGTATTCGGCCTGGGTGCCGTCGATCCGGTGGCCGAGGACCCAGCCGCCACCGCCCCGGCACTGCCCGTACCTGTTCTCCCGGCAGAAACGACAGCGCCCGCACGCAGCTATGCAGGACACCAGCACCCGGTCACCGGGGCGCACCGTGCGGACGTCCCCGCCGGTCTCCACGACCTCGCCCACGGCCTCATGTCCGAGAATCCTTCCAGGGGTGACCTCGGGCACATCTCCCTTGATGATGTGCAGGTCGGTGCCGCAAATGGTGACCGCATCGACGCGGACGATCGCGTCAGTGGCGTCGTCGATGCCCGGATCCGGGGCATCCTGCCAGGTCGTCTGTCCAGGTCCATGGAAGACGAGGGCCTTCATGGCGTCGTCCCTTCGCCGATCGCGCCCGGTCACTGGCCAGCGTGTCTCGGCGGGCGTCTCGGGCGCTTGGGCCGAGTGGCCCCTCAGTGGCGCCTGTCGGCCCAGCGGTTCGCCTGGCACGAAGCGCGGACCGGTGATCAACTCCAGCCGCACCAGCTGAAGATCAGCCGATGATCAGAGCTCGCATCGTGACACATGCCACAATGTGGGGCCTTTCACTTAGAAAGTGCACGAAACCGCACGGATCCGCCCTCAACTCGGACCGCAGCGCCCCGAACAACGAGAAACGGGCCCTCACCAGGACTTTCGTCTCTGGCGAGAACCCGTTTCATCGGTTTCTCATGGTGCGCGAGGGGGGAGTTGAACCCCCACGCCCTTGCGGGCACTGGAACCTGAATCCAGCGCGTCTGCCTATTCCGCCACCCGCGCATTGGGTGTTGCCGCCGTGTCCCCCACTTTTTCGGTGCGAGCGCCTGGCGACATGCAGAAGATTAGCACGGTGCGGAGGGTGGATTCACATCCCTTTCCTTCCGCCTGGCCTCGGCCGGTTTCGGCCCGGCCTCGGCGGAAGAGAAGACAGAGGAAAGCACCGAAGACAAGGAACGGAGCGCGGCCGCCGCCACTCCTCCCGGGTGCACCTCCCCCCGCTCCTCCGAGGTGCACCCGGAGTGCGGGACACTGTCAGGAGGCCGCCTCTACGATCCCTGTGGAGATCCGTGTGAGAGGTGACACTCATCGACGGGGCAGACAAGGGGAACCAGCCGATTTCCCGACGCGTGGATACGATCAGTAAGCAGTACCAGGACGACATCGACGGAGGAGGTGCCCCATGGGAGTCCTGAAGCGTTTCGAACAGCGGCTCGAAGGTCTGGTCAACGGCACCTTCGCCAAGGTCTTCAAGTCCGAGGTCCAGCCGGTCGAGATCGCGGGCGCCCTCCAGCGCGAGTGCGACAACAACGCGACCATCTGGAACCGCGACCGGACCGTCGTCCCCAACGACTTCATCGTGGAGCTGAGCGCGCCCGACTTCGAGCGCCTCAGCCCGTACTCGGGTCAGCTCGGCGACGAGCTCTCCGGCCTGGTCCGGGACTACGCCAAGCAGCAGCGCTACACCTTCATGGGCCCGATCAAGGTCCATCTGGAGAAGGCCGACGACCTCGACACCGGTCTGTACCGGGTACGCAGCCGTACGCTCGCGTCGAGTACGTCACAGGCGCCCGAGCGTGCTCCCGCAGGTCCGCCCGCCCCGCAGGGCGGCGCACGCGGCGGCTACGGCTACCCTCCCGTGAGCGCGCCTCCCATGCCGTCCGCCCCGCCGCCCGGCGTGGGCCGTCCCGGCCCGGCAGCGCCCACGGCAGCCCGTCCTGCGGCCCCTGGCCCGATGCCGGGTGCCCAGGTGCGCCGCTGGATCGAGATCAACGGCAACCGCCACCAGATCTCCCGCCCGACGATGGTGCTGGGCCGCAGCACCGACGCCGACGTGCGGATCGACGACCCCGGCGTATCGCGCCGGCACTGTGAGATCCGGACCGGAACGCCCTCGACGATCCAGGATCTCGGGTCTACCAACGGCATCGTGGTAGACGGGCAGCACACCACCCGCGCTACGCTCCGCGACGGCTCGCGGATCGTCGTGGGCAGCACCACCATCGTTTACCGGCAAGCCGAAGGGTGAAGCGGGGGCAATGTCAGAGCTGACCCTTACGGTCATGCGGCTGGGTTTCCTGGCCGTTCTGTGGCTGTTCGTCATCGTGGCCGTCCAGGTCATCCGTAGCGACCTGTTCGGTACGCGCGTCACGCAGCGCGGCTCACGCCGCGGCGCCGACGCCCGGCCGCAACAGGCCGCCCGCCAGGCTGCCGCTCCGCCGCAGCAGCGCCAGCAGGCCACCCGCCAGCGTCGGGGGGCACCCACCAAGCTGGTCGTCTCCGAAGGCAGCCTGACCGGCACCACGGTCGCGCTGCAGGGCCAGACGATCACGCTGGGCCGCGCGCACGATTCCACGATCGTGCTGGACGACGACTACGCGTCCAGCAGGCATGCCAGGATCTACCCGGACCGTGACGGCCAGTGGATCGTCGAGGATCTCGGGTCCACCAATGGCACGTATCTCGACCGGACCCGACTCACCACCCCGACACCGATTCCGCTGGGCGCGCCGATCCGCATCGGCAAGACCGTCATCGAGCTGCGGAAGTAGTACGACAATGAGCGAGCGGAGCGAGCGAGCGGCGGCGGTACCCACAGCGGGCCCCGTTGCGGTCCCGGCAGTGGGCCGGGGCAGGCGGCTCCCGACCGGAGGGTGGGCAGTGTGGCTCGAGACCGGCTGTACCCCGATCCGACGGGCGAGGTGCGCATGAGTCTGTCACTGCGCTTCGCCGCCGGATCGCACAAAGGCATGATCCGGGAAGGCAACGAGGACTCCGGCTACGCCGGCCCGCGCCTTCTCGCGATCGCCGACGGCATGGGCGGCCAGGCCGCCGGTGAGGTCGCCTCCTCCGAGGTCATCTCCACGCTCGTCCAGCTCGACGACGACGTCCCGGGCTCGGACATCCTCACCTCGCTCGGTACGGCCGTACAGCGGGCCAACGACCAGCTGCGTGTGATGGTCGAGGAGGACCCCCAGCTCGAAGGCATGGGGACCACCCTCACCGCGCTGCTCTGGACCGGCCAGCGGCTCGGCCTCGTCCACGTCGGCGACTCCCGCGCGTATCTGCTCCGTGACGGCGTGCTGACGCAGATCACCCAGGACCACACCTGGGTGCAGCGGCTCGTCGACGAGGGCCGGATCACGGAGGAAGAGGCCACCACCCATCCGCAGCGCTCCCTGCTGATGCGCGCGCTGGGCAGCGGCGACCATGTCGAGCCCGATCTCTCCATCCGCGAGGTCCGGGCCGGTGACCGTTATCTGATCTGCTCCGACGGACTGTCCGGCGTCGTCTCGCACCAGACGATGGAGGACACCCTCGCCAGCTACCAGGGTCCGCAGGAGACCGTGCAGGAGCTGATCCAGCTCGCGCTGCGCGGCGGCGGCCCCGACAACATCACCTGCATCGTCGCGGACGTCCTCGACACCGACTCCAACGACACCCTGGCCGGGCAGCTGAGCGACACCCCGGTCGTCGTCGGCGCGGTCGCCGAGAACCAGGCCCAGCTGAACGACGGCGGGGCCATGCAGACCCCCGCGGGGCGCGCGGCCGGCCTCGGCCGCCCCACCCCGCCGCCCCCGGGCGGCGGCTTCGGCCCGCCCGGCAGTGGCGACGACGTGGGCTACGGCGGCATGCCGCCGGAGGGCAGCTTCGGGGCGTACACGGACGAGGACTTCGTCAAGCCGCGCTCCGGCCGGAAGTGGCTGAAGAGATCCTTCTACATCGTGCTCGCGCTCGCTGTGGTCGGCGGCGGTCTGTACGGCGCATACCGCTGGACGCAGACCCAGTACTACGTCGGCGCGAGCGACAGCCACGTCGCGCTGTACCGGGGCATCAGCCAGGACCTGCCCGGGGTCTCGCTCTCGAAGGTCGAGCAGGACCACCCCGAGATCGAACTCAAGTACCTGGCGCCTTACCAGCAGAAGCAGGTCAAGGACACGATCCCCCAAGGCAGCCTCGGCGACGCCCGCAAGAAGATCGACGAGCTCAAAGCTCAGGCCGAGGTCTGCAAGAAGGAGGAGCAGCGCAGCGCCGCCGTGGACCGCGCGCCCAGCGCGCCGCCCGGAGAGGGCCAGGCCGGCGGCACGACCGGTACGAAGCCCTCCACCCAGTCCGCCCAGACCAAGCCGACCGCAGCTACTCCCTCTCCGGGCCCCACCCTCTCGGAGGAGGAAAAGAAGCTGGCCTCGAACTGTGGCCGGCAGTAAGCACCCGTAGGGGGGCCTTTCTCCACCATGAGCGTTGTCACCAACACGACCACCATCGGCGCGATCGAACTGCCGAGCCGCCGTAATACCGAGCTGGCGCTGCTCGTGTTCGCCGTCGTCATTCCGGTGTTCGCGTACGCCAATGTGGGCCTCGCGCTGACCGGCAGCGTGCCCACCGGCATGATCGGATACGGTCTCGGCCTCGGGCTTCTGGCGGGCGTGGCCCATCTCGTGGTGCGCAAGTTCGCCAAGTACGCCGATCCGCTGCTGCTGCCGCTTGCGACCCTGCTCAACGGGCTCGGTCTGGTGATCATCTGGCGCCTCGACCAGTCGCCGCGGCTGATCGCCCGTGCCGAGCGCGCCTTCGGCGGTTTCAGCCCCGACGCCCCCAAGCAGCTGCTGTACTCGGCGATCGGCATCGCGCTCTTCGTGGCCGTACTGCTGCTGCTCAAGGACCACCGGATCCTGCAGCGCTACACGTACATCTCCATGGCGGCTGCTCTGGTCCTGCTGATCCTGCCGATGTTCTTCCCCGCCCGGAACGGCGCGAAGATCTGGATCAGCCTCGGCCCCCTCAACCTGCAGCCCGGTGAGTTCGCGAAGATCATCATCGCGATCTTCTTCTCCGGCTACCTCATGGTGAAGCGCGACGCCCTGGCCCTGGCCAGCCGCCGTTTCATGGGTCTCTACCTGCCGCGTGGCCGTGACCTCGGACCGATCCTGGTCGTCTGGGCCATGTCCATCCTGATCCTGGTCTTCGAGACCGACCTCGGCACGTCGCTGCTGTTCTTCGGCCTGTTCGTGATCATGCTGTACGTCGCCACCGAGCGGACGAGCTGGATCGTCTTCGGTCTGCTGATGTCCGCGGTGGGCGCGGTCAGCGTCGCGAGCTTCGAGCCGCACGTCCAGCAGCGCGTCCAGTTCTGGCTCGAGCCGTTCGCGGAGGAGACCTGGCGGCAGAGCGAGCAGATCGGCCAGGCCCTGATGTCCTTCGGCGCGGGCGGTGTGCTCGGCACCGGCCTCGGCCAGGGGAACTCCGACCTCATCGGCTTCGCCGCCAACTCCGACTTCATCTTCGCCACGGTCGGCGAGGAGTTCGGTCTGGCCGGAATGATGGCGTTCCTGCTCATCTACGGTCTGATCGTCGAGCGCGGCGTACGCACGGCGCTCGCCGCCCGTGACCCGTTCGGGAAGCTCCTCGCGATCGGCCTCTCCGGCGCCTTTGCCATCCAGGTCTTCGTCGTCGCCGGCGGAGTCATGGGCCTCATCCCGCTGACGGGCATGACGATGCCGTTCGTCGCGTACGGCGGTTCCTCCGTGCTCGCCAACTGGGCACTGATCGGGATTCTGATCCGTATCAGCGACACCGCGCGCCGGCCCGCGCCTGCGCCTGCCCCGTCCCCCGACGCCGAGATGACCCAGGTGGTCCGCCCGTGAACAAGCCCCTGCGCCGGATCGCGATCTTCTGCGGGCTTCTCGTCCTCGCCCTGCTGATCCGCACCAACTGGCTCCAGTACGTCCAGGCCGAGGATCTGAACACCAACGCCAAGAACCGCCGGGTCCAGATCGAGCGGTACGCGGCGGAACGCGGCAACATCATCGTCGACGGCAAGCCCATCACCGGCTCCGTCGCGACGTCGGACACCGACTTCAAGTACAAGCGCACCTACATCGACGGCCCCATGTGGGCCCCCATCACCGGCTACGCCTCGCAGGCCTACGACGCCAACCAGATCGAGAAGCTCGAGGACGGCATACTCACCGGCAACGACGACCGGCTCTTCTTCGACCGCACGATGGCGATGTTCACCGGCGACACGAAGAAGGGTGGCAACGTCGTCACCACCCTGAACGGCAAGGCCCAGCGGGCCGCGTACAAGGGCCTCGGCGACAAGAAGGGCGCCGTCGCGGCCATCGACCCGCAGACCGGCAGGATCCTCGCGCTCGCGTCGACGCCGTCGTACGACCCCTCGACCTTCGCCGGCTACTCGGGCAAGGACGAGAAGGCCTGGCTGGCGCTGGAGAAGGACAAGGACAAGCCGAAGCTGAACCGCGCGCTGCGCGAGACCTACCCGCCCGGCTCCACGTTCAAGGTCGTCACCGCCGCCGCCGCTCTGGAGCACGGCGTGGTCTCGGACATCAACGCCCCGACGGACACCCCCGAGCCGTACAACATCCCGCTGTCGCGCAAGCCCATGGTCAACCATGCCCCCGGCTGCGAGAAGGCGAGCCTCAACGATGCGCTGAGGGTCTCCTGCAACTCCGTCTTCGCGAACCTCGGTGACAAGGTCAGCCGGGACAAGATGGTGGAGACGGCCGAGAAGTTCGGCTTCAACAACCCGGAGATCGACACGCCGGTCCGCGCCTCCGCCTCGGTCTACAACAAGACCATGGACCGCGGTGGCAACGCGCTCTCCTCCATCGGCCAGTTCGACACGGCCGCCACGCCGCTCCAGATGGCCATGGTCACCGCCGCGATCGCCAATGACGGCAAGATGATGAAGCCGTACATGATCGACCAGCTCGAGGCACCCAACCTCGACGTGCTGGAGAAGACCGAGCCCGAGGAGATGAGCCGCCCGATCTCCGAGAAGAACGCGCAGCTCCTCCAGGAGATGATGGAGAACGTCGTCAAGAACGGCACCGGCGGCAACGCGAAGATCGACGGTGTGACGGTCGGCGGCAAGACCGGTACCGCCCAGCACGGTGTGGGAAACAGCAAGCGCCCGTACGCCTGGTTCATCTCGTACGCCAAGACCGACAGCGGCTCGCCGGTCGCGGTCGCCGTGGTGGTCGAGGACTCCAGCGGCACCGCCCGTGACGACATCAGCGGTGGCGGTCTCGCCGCGCCGATCGCCAAGCAGGTGATGGAGGCTGTAATCGGCAAGTGACGAGGGTCACTGTCCTGGCCTCGTCCCGCCTCATAACCGCACAATGCGATACCGGTCGCATATCAGGTCCCGGCCTTGGGCGGATGCGATGCTTCCTGCCCGGTAGCGTATGCGCGAACAGCACACCGCCGGAGCACACACACGGGTGCGGTCGGGACTGACGGAGAGGGCTGGAACAGTTATGGAAGAGCCGCGTCGCCTCGGCGGCCGGTACGAGCTGGGCTCGGTGCTCGGCCGTGGTGGCATGGCAGAGGTCTACCTCGCCCACGACACCCGGCTCGGCCGCACCGTCGCCGTGAAGACGCTGCGGGCCGATCTCGCCCGCGACCCGTCCTTCCAGGCCCGGTTCCGCCGTGAGGCCCAGTCGGCCGCCTCGCTGAATCACCCTGCGATCGTCGCGGTGTACGACACCGGCGAGGACTACGTGGAGGGCGTCTCCATCCCGTACATCGTGATGGAGTACGTCGACGGCTCGACGCTCAGAGAGCTCCTGCACTCCGGGCGCAAGCTGCTGCCCGAGCGCACGCTGGAGATGACCATCGGCATCCTCCAGGCGCTCGAGTACTCGCACCGCAACGGCATCGTCCACCGCGACATCAAGCCGGCGAACGTCATGCTGACGCGTACCGGCCAGGTCAAGGTCATGGACTTCGGCATCGCGCGCGCCATGGGCGACTCGGGCATGACCATGACGCAGACCGCGGCCGTGATCGGCACCGCCCAGTACCTCTCCCCGGAGCAGGCCAAGGGTGAGCAGGTCGACGCCCGCTCCGACCTCTACTCCACCGGCTGTCTGCTGTACGAGCTGCTGACGGTCCGGCCGCCGTTCGTCGGGGACTCCCCGGTCGCGGTCGCCTACCAGCACGTACGGGAAGAGCCTCAGCCGCCCAGCAACTTCGACCCCGAGATCACGCCCGAGATGGACGCGATCGTGCTGAAGGCGCTGGTCAAGGACCCCGACTACCGCTACCAGTCCGCCGACGAGATGCGGGCCGACATCGAGGCCTGCCTCGACGGCCAGCCGGTCGCGGCGACGGCGGCGATGGGCGCGGTCGGCTACGGCGGGTACGGTGCCCAGCACGGTGACGACCGGCCGACGACGGCGCTGCGCCCGACCGACCCGGCGGGCCAGACGTCGATGCTGCCGCCCATGAACGCGGACGACGGCGGATACGGCTACGACGACCGCCCGGACCGCCGACGCCAGAAGAAGTCGAACACGTCGACGATCCTGCTGGTGCTCGCGGGCCTCCTCGTTCTGGTCGGCGCGATCCTCATCGGCAAGTCGGTCTTCGGCGGAGGCGGCGGCGACACCGGCAAGATCAACGTGCCGCAGCTCGTCGGAAAGCCGCTCGCTGAAGCCCAGCGGCTGGGGACCAACGTGAACGTCAAGGTCGTCCCGGCCGGGAGCGCCCGCTGCGAACAGCCGAAGAACAGCGTCTGCAGCCAGACGCCGGCGAGCGGCAAGATGAACGAGGGCGACACCATCCAGGTCGTCGTCTCGCAGGGCGCGCCGCTGGTCGAGGTGCCGGACGTCACGGAGAAGTCCGAGGAGAACGCGACGAAGCAGCTGAGGAACAAGGGCTTCGACGTCGAGACCGAATCGGTCGACTCCGACCAGGAGGCCGGCACGGTCGTCTCGCAGAGTCCCGACGGCAACACCAAGGCGGAGAAGGGGTCGACCGTCACCCTGAAGATCGCCAAGCAGTCCACGAAGCCCGTGCCGGACGTGGTGGGCCAGCAGTTCGACCCCGCCAACCAGCAGCTGACCACGCTCGGATACACGGTCGTGCGGCAGGACGTCGACTCGGAACAGCCGCTCGGCCAGGTCATCGCCCAGGACCCGACAGCGGGATCCAAGGAACCCAAGGGCACCACGGTCACGCTGCAGGTCTCCAAGGGCCCGCAGACGCCGCAGAGCCAGGTGCCGGAGGTACGGGGCAGGAGCCTGGGCGAGGCCAAGGCGATTCTTCAGCAGGCCGGCTACTCCAACATCCAGGTGCAGGGCGACTCGAACGACAACGCCAAGGTGATCCAGCAGAACCCGGCTCCGGGCACCCAGGCGGACCCGGCCACCACCCCGATCCAGCTGTTCACCATCAGCGGTGACCAGGGGAACAACGGCGGCGGCTTCATCGGCGGACGCGGCTAGCCGGCGAACGCCCTGGAGGCCCTGGAGGCCCGTAACGGACAGGGAGAGGCCCCGGCACCCACTCAGGG
>NZ_JBSGZO010000153.1:0-1638 GCF_053611045.1 Streptomyces sp. NPDC054841
CGGACAGCGAGCGGGGTCCGGTGCATGGGGTCTCCCCAGGCCCGCAGGGCCTGTTACTGCGACGTCGGACGGCATCGGGATGTCGGTCGCTGTCGCACGGTCCGCCGCGCCGGGCGGGGGCGGAACGGAGCAGCCGTCTCGACCGGGTACTGGTAGTGGTCGAGCGACGTGGTCACGCCGACGGTGACCGCGGCCTCGACCGTCCGGGCCGCCGACCTGATGTGGAGACGAGATGCCGACGAGAATCCTGCTGGAAGGGCGGCCCGGCGCGGGGAAGACCACCGCCGTCCGACGACTCGTTCCGCTGCTGCGTGGGCGGAACGTCGTGGGTTTCACCACGGAGGAGATTCGGCACGGGGGTATCCGGGCCGGCTTCGTTCTGGAGACTCTGTCCGGCCGACGGGCGGTGCTCGCCCATGCCGACTTCCCGGGGCCGCCTCGGATCGGCCGTTACGGCGTCGACCTGAGCGTCATGGAACGGCTTGCACTGCCGACTCTGACGGCGGCGGCGCATCCGGCCACGGGGCAGCTCGTGCTCATCGACGAGCTCGGCGGGATGGAGCTGGCCTGCACCGCGTTCCGCGACGTCGTCCGAGCCCTCTTCGACGCCGATGTGGACGTCGTCGCCACGGTCCATGCACGGCACGACCCGTTCACGGACGCACTCAAACGGCGCGCCGACATCGACGTCGTCCTGCTCAACGCGGCGAACCGGGACCTCCTCCCCGTCGAGCTCGCGGCACGGCTCGAGAACGGGTGAGACGGTGGTGCGGCCGGCGCCGCACGGACTTCTGGGGACGCCGTCACGGGCCCGTCCACTACTCCGTGTGCAACCCCTCCGCTTCCACCTCCGGGGTCCGGTCGGTGTCCCCTCGCCGAAGCGTCGGGCGAGCGCGTTCGCCGGCAGCGCGGCGGTCGTGTCGCTCAGGCGTCCTGGCTCCGCCGGGTTCGGCCCGGGCTCCCAGCGATCGAGCCGGGTCGTCCGATTGCCGACCGAGCGGCGGAAGCGGGTGACGGCGGTGGGTCCTTCCGGTTCGCGGAGCAGCAGGTTCGCCGCGGCGTTGACGCTGGGGCTGACGGTGGCGGCGCGCCGTTCAGAACGTCGTGGGACCGGCACGGGAGGGGCGCTGGGTCAGCGTCGGCGGCCAGGGGCGGACAAGGCGGCGGTGAAGTCGTCCAGGGCCGCGAAGCTGTGGGCGCTGACGACGGCGTCGCAGTAGGGCAACGCGGCGGCCATGCCGCCGACGAGCGGACGGTAACGGGGGCTGGCCGTACGGGGGTTGACCCATACGACGCGGTATGCGACGCGGGACAGCCGTGCCATGTGCGTGGCGAGGTCGGCGGGCCGGCCGGTGTCCCAGCCGTCGGAGACGATGACGACCACGGCGCCGTGCGCCATGCCGCGTCGGCTGAATCGTTCGTTGAACTCCGCGAGGCAGTCCGCTATCCGGGTGCCCCCGGACCAGTCCGGGGCCGCCTGCCCGGCCCGTGCCAGGGCGTCGTACGGCCCGGCCCGCCGGAAAACGGGCGTGAGGCGGGTGAGGCGGGTGGCGAAGGTGAACACCTCGGCCCGGGCTGCGCGCGAGGCGCAGTAGAGCAGTTGCAGCATTGCGCGGGCGTAGGGCTCCATCGATCCGG
>NZ_JBSGZO010000153.1:1648-17344 GCF_053611045.1 Streptomyces sp. NPDC054841
CGACGAGATCGCGCGGGCGGGTGCGCGGTACGAAGCGGCGCAGCCGCAGGGGGTATCCGCCGGTGCGCCGGCTGACGGCCAGCGTGCGGCGCAGGTCGACCCGCTCGCCGTGGGGCGCGGGCCGGCGCCGACGGGACGGCCGCGTCGGGGTGCGAAGCGCGACGGTGCGCATCATCTCGGAGAGGCGCGCCAGTTCCTCGGCGGACAGGGCCGCGAAGTCGCGGGTGGCTAGGTGGTCGAGCGGACTGGCGGCGACGGGCAGGGCCACCTCCCGCGGCTGTGCGTCGCCCTCCCGGCCGTCTCCGTCCGCGGTGGCCCTCCTGTCGGCGCCGGGGGCGGTGCCCGGGAGCGACCGGGGCGGGTCGCCGGGCTGCCCGCGCCGTGCTCCGCGGTCGGCCGGGCCGCCGAAGAACTCGCGGAAGACCGCGTCGAACGGCTCGATCTGCTCGCGCTCGGACACCAGGGTGGTGAGCGCGCAGTGCCGCAACTCGCGGTTCGTCGACGGCGTCAGCAGGGTGACGGCCCGGGCGAAGCACCGTGTGCGGTCGGGACCCACCGCGATCCCGGCGTCACGCAGGGCCGCGGTGAACGAGGCGGCCAGTTCCGGCAGATCAGGCATCGGTGCCGGCCTCCGCATCGACCAGCTCCGCCAGCCCGGCCCGGCGCACGGCCTGCAGGTCCTCGGCGTACTTGAGCACCGCCCCCAGGGTGCGGTCCGCGGCATCGGCGTCGAGAACGCAGAGCCCCAGCGCCTGCAGCGCGCCCGCCCAGTCGATCGCCTCGGCGATGCCGGGCGGCTTGGTGAGCTCCCGCCGGGCACGCAGCGCCGCCACCCCGTGCGCCACGCGCGCGGCCAGCCACTCGGCCGACTCCGGCACCCGTTTGCGGATGATCGCGGCGACCCGTGCGGTGTCCGGGTAGTCGATCCAGTGGTAGAGGCAGCGGCGTTTCAGCGCGTCGTGCAGATCCCGGGTGCGGTTGGAGGTCAGTACCGCCACCGGCGGCACCGTGGCCCTCCGGGTCCCCAGTTCGGGGATGGTGACCGCGGCATCGGCCAGCAGCTCCAGCAGGAACGCCTCGAACTCGTCGTCGGCGCGGTCCACCTCGTCGATGAGAAGCACGGCCGGCCGCGGTCCCGGGTGGGAGATCGCTGCGAGCAGCGGCCGTGGCAGCAGATAGTCCTCGGCGAACAGGTCGGTGTCCCGCAGGGACTCCCCGCGGGACTCGGCCAGCCGGATGGCCAGCAGTTGCCGCGGATAGTTCCACTCGTACAGGGCCTCGGCCGAGGAGAGCCCCTCGTAGCACTGCAACCGGATCAGCGGGGTGTCGAGTACGGCGGCGAGGGCGCGGGCCGCCTCGGTCTTGCCGACGCCGGGCTCGCCCTCCAGCAGGATCGGCTGCCGCATGCGCACGGCCAGCAGCAGCGCCGTGGCCAGGGCGTCGTCCGCCAGGTAGCCGACGGCGTCCAGCCGCGCGCGCAGGGCGGGGACATCCGGTACGAGGGCGTCGAGGTCAGGCATGTGCGTAACGGGAAGGGTCGTCGGCGAAGGCGTGCTGGCACCCCGGCCCGCAGAAGTACGCCGTGCCGCCGTCCCGGTCCAGCGAGAGGGTGGCGGGGGTGATCGCGACGGTCATGCCGCACACGGGATCGACCGCCTCGACGACGGCGGGCGTCGCCCCGGCGACGGCGCCTTCGGGCCGCGCGGCCCGGGCGCGCGGGGGCCTCAACGCGATGATCTCGGCGTACACCGACAGCGCCACCTCCGCCGGGGTGCGTGCGCCGATGTCCAGGCCGGCCGGGGTCCGGACGTGCGCGCGCTGCTCCTCGGTGAGGCCCAGCCCGGCAAGTACCGCCGCGCCGCGCTTCCGGCTGGCCACCAGCCCGATGTACGGGACCCCGGCGCGCACGGCCGCGATCAGCACGGGCTCCTCCTCGCGGCCGTGCGAGGCAACGACGACGACGTCCAGATCGGGCGGCAACGGCTCCCCGGGCGAGGCGGGCCGAGTGTCGAGGCCGAGCACGCGACCGACGTCGAGCAGGGCTCGGGCGATGGGCGCGTGTCCGTAGACGTACACGAGGGCCGGTGGGAGGTTGGCCTCCAGGAAGATGTCGAGCGTCCCGCCGGACAGGCACGGATTGGCCACCGTCACCAGGCCCTGGCCCGTCGCCTCCGCGCCTTCGGCCCCGGCGTCCGCGGCGGCCGTGATCCGCAGCAGCAGCGACTGGCCGGTCTCCAGCAGCCGCAGACCTTGCAGTTGCACCGTCGTCTCGGCGCAGGTGCCGCCCACGAAGCCTTCGACGGTGCCGTCGGGCAGCACCAGCGCGCTGTCTCCGGGCTTGGCACTCGTGGGCCGTTCCGCGCGCACGACGGTGGCCAGAACGAACGGGGTCCGGCCGTGCCGGAGTGCGTCCGCGCGGGTCAGCAGTTCGGTGCTCGTCATCGCGCGGCCTCAGGTGATCGCCAGGTCGGTGCGCAGCGGCCGGCCCTGGGCGGCCCGCCATACCGCGGCGGGGGTCAGGGGCATGTCGATGTGGCGTACGCCGAGCGGTTTCAGTGCGTCGACCACAGCGTTGACCACCGCGGCAGGCGAGCCCACGGTGGCCGACTCGCCGACACCCTTCGCGCCGATCGGGTGGTGGGGGGAGGGGGTGACGGTCTCGCCGAGCTCCCAGGACGGACACTCGACCGACGTCGGCAGGAGGTAGTCCATGAAGGACCCGCCGAGGCAGTTGCCGTCCTCGTCGAAGGCGATGACCTGCATGAGCGCCATGCCGAGGCCGTCGGCGAGCCCGCCGTGCACCTGCCCCTCGACGATCATGGGGTTGATCCTGTTGCCGCAGTCGTCCACGGCGACGAACCGGCGGACCTTGACCTGACCGGTGCCCTCGTCCACGTCGGCCACGCAGATGTAGGCGCCGAAGGGGAAGGTGAGGTTCGGCGGGTTGTACACGCAGGTCGCGTCCAGGTGGCCCTCGACGCCCTCCGGCAGTTCGAGGGTGGAGTGCGCCGCGAGGGCGATCTCGGCCATGGTCTTTCCCTGGTCGGGGTCGCCGGTGACGAACCAGCGGCCCTTCTCCCATTCCAGGTCGTCCGGGCTCACTTCGAGCATCGCGGAGGCGACGATCTTCGCGCGCTCGCGCACCTTGCGGGCGACCATCGCGGTCGCCGCCCCGGACACGGGCGTGGAGCGGGATCCGTAGGTGCCGAGCCCGAACGGGGTCTGGTCGGTGTCGCCGTGCACGACCTCGACGTCCTCGGGCGGGATGCCGAGTTCCTCGGCGACGATCTGCGCGAAGGTCGTCTCATGGCCCTGGCCCTGGGTCTGTACGGAGATCCGCAGGACGGCCTTGCCGGTCGGGTGGACGCGCAGCTCGGCGCCGTCGGCCATGCCCAGCCCGAGGATGTCCATGTGCCTGCGGGGGCCGGCGCCGACGGCCTCGGTGAAGAAGCTGACTCCGATGCCCATCAGCTCGCCCCGCTCGCGCTTCTCGGCCTGCTCCCGGCGCAGATCCTCGTAGTGCGCCATGTCCATCGCCAGCCGCAGGGCCCGCGGGTAGTCTCCGGAGTCGTACTCCCACCCGGTCCGGGACCGGTACGGGAACTGTTCGGGCCGCAGCAGGTTGCGCATCCGCAGCTCTGCCGGGTCCGCGCCGAGCTCGGCCGCGAGCAGGTCGACCATCCGCTCGACCAGGTACACGGCCTCGGTGACGCGGAACGAGCAGGCGTACGCGACGCCGCCGGGCGCCTTGTTGGTGTAGACGCCGGTCACGGTGCAATGGGCGGCGGCCAGGTCGTACGAGCCGGTGAACACGCCGAAGAAGCCGGCGGGGAACTGCGTCGGCTGCGCGGTGGCGTTGAAGGCGCCGTGGTCGGCGGTCACATCGACGCGCAGGGCCTGGATCTTCCCGTCCTTCGTCGCCGCGATCTCGCCGTGCATGTGGTAGTCGCGGGCGAAGGAGGTGCTCATCAGGTTCTCCGAGCGGTCCTCCACCCACTTGACCGGCTTGCCGGTGACGATCGAGCCGACGACCGCGCACACATAACCGGGGTAGATGCCGACCTTGTTGCCGAAGCCGCCCCCGATGTCGGGTGAGATGATCCGGATCTTGTGCTCCGGGATTCCGGCCACCATCGCGTAGAGCGTGCGGTGGGCGTGCGGGGCCTGGGTGGTGGACCACACCGTCAGCTTCCCGGTGATGGCGTCCATGTCCGCGACGGTGCCGCAGGTCTCCAGTGGCGCCGGGTGCACCCGTGGGTAGAGCATGTCCTGCTCCACCACGACGTCGGCGGCCGCGAAGACCTCGTCGGTGCGCTCCTTGTCGCCCGCCGACCAGTCGAAGATGTGGTTGTCGGTCTGCTGTTCCTTGTCGTCGCGGATGACCGGTGCGTCCGGGTCGAGCGCCCTGCGGGCGTCGACGACCGGCGGGAGCGGTTCGTACTCGACGTCGATCAGTTCGAGGGCGTCACGGGCCGCGTATCGGTCCTCGGCGACGACGAAGGCGACCTCCTGCCCCTGGAAGCGGACCTTGTCGGTGGCGAGCACAGCCTGGGTGTCGTACGAGATCGTGGGCATCCAGGCCAGCCCGAGACCGGCCAGGGTCTCCCCGGTGATCACGGCTTTGACCTTCGGGTGCGCCTCGGCGGCGCTGGTGTCGACGGACACGATCCGGGCGTGCGCGAGCGGGCTGCGCAGGACGGCTCCGTGCAGCATCCCGGGCAGCCGGACGTCGTCGACGTAGGTTCCGTGGCCGCGGACGAACCGCGCGTCCTCCTTGCGGGGCATCCGTCCGAAGCCGACCGGCCGTTCCCCGGTGGTCGTCATGCCCGCACCTCCTCGCGGCCGGACACCTCTTCGGTGCCCGCGTCGGCGGTCCGCGCTCCGCCGCCGTGCTCGGCGGCCCAGCGGATGGAACGCACGATGTTCTCGTAACCGGTGCAGCGGCACACCTGTCCGGAGATGGCCTCGCGGATGTCCTCCTCGGACGGATCGGCGTTGTGGTCCAGCAGCCAGCGGGCCGTCATCATCATCCCCGGCGTGCAGAAACCGCACTGCAGCCCGTGGCAGGCGACGAATCCCTGCTGTACCGGGTCGAGTTCACCGCCGCGCGCCAGACCCTCGACGGTCGACACCTCATGGCCGTCGGCCATCACGGCGAGCACGGTGCAGGACTTCACCGGCGTGCCGTCCAGCCATACGGTGCACACCCCGCAGTTGGAGGTGTCGCAGCCCCAGTGGGTGCCGGTGAGCCCCAGCTCGTCGCGCAGGAAGTGCACCAGCAGCAGCCTGGGCTCCACGTCCCTCGTGTGCTGCTCGCCGTTCACGGTCACGGTGATCCGCATGTCATGCCTCCTGCCCCTGGGCGCGGGCGGCGGCGGCCCGCAGCGCCCGCGTGGTGAGCTCCCCGGCCAGATGCCGCTTGTAGTCGGCGGGGCCGCGCTGGTCGGCGGCCGGTCTGCACTCCTCCGAGGCGATCCGGCCCGCCTCGGCGAAGCCCTCGTCGTCCGGCCGTCCGCCGCGCAGGAAGTCCTCGGCCCGCTCGGCCACGAACCGCGGGGCACCCACCGCGGTCAGCCCGATACCGGCCTCACTGATCACCCCGCCGGCGATCTCCAGCACCGCTCCTGCCGCGACGACCGCCCAGTCGCCGGCCCGGCGCTCGACCTTGCGGTAGGCGCTGGCGTGCGAACGGATGGGTACCCGGATCTCCACCAGAAGCTCCGCGTCGTCCAGCCCGGTCTCGTACGGGCCGAGGAAGAACTCCCTGATCGCGATGGAGCGTCTGCCTCGGGGGCCCTGCGCGACAAGGGTTGCGCGCAGCGCCGAGAACGCCGCGGACAGGTCCTCCGACGGGTCGGCCTGGCACAGCGAGCCGCCCACGGTGCCGCGGTTGCGCACGAGCGGATCGGCGATGACCCGTTCCGCGTCCCGCAGGATGGGGAAGTGCTCGCCGACGACCGGCGAGGCCAGCAGCTCCGCGTGGCGGACCATCGCCCCGACGGCCAGGTAGTGCCCGTCCACCCGGATCAGCGCCAGCTCGTCGAGGCCGTTGATGTCGATCAGTGCCTCGGGCTGGGCCAGCCGAAGCTTCATCATCGGCAGGAGGCTGTGGCCGCCCGCCACCACCCGGGCCTCGGGGCCGTACTGAGTGAGCAGCTCGATCGCGTGATCGAGGCTGGTGGCCCTCTCGTACTGGAACGCGGCTGGAACCTGCATCGGGCCTCCCGGGACGCTGCCCCCGCCTGCCGCGATGCTGCGCTCGTCGGCATCAGCCATGCAAGGGGACAATAAGCATTCACTTATCACTGCAAATGCAGGAAAATCAGATAGTGACCGTCACACAGCTCAGCACCTTCGTGCTGGTTGCCCGGCTCGGTTCGGTGGCGGCTGCGGCGCGGACCCTGAGCGTGAGCGAGTCCGCCGTGTCGCAGGCGATCGGCGCGCTGCGCACCCACTTCGGCGATCCGCTCATCCGGCGCACCAGCGGCGGTGGCATGCGCCTGACGCCCGCGGGGGCGCGGCTCCTGCCGGTCGCGTCGCGCATGGTCGCGCTGAGCGCGGATGCCGAGGTCGCGGTACGCGCGGCGCGGGGTGCGCCCGACGAACTGCGCGTCGTCGCCACGAGCACGCTGGCCGAGTTCGTGCTTCCGTCGCTCATGGAGGCCTTCGCCGTCCGTGCGGGGCGCAGGACCGAGACCTCCTTCGGGGTGGCCGTCGGCAACGAGATGCGCGTGCTGGTGGAGAACCGGCTGGCCGATGTCGCGCTCGGGCCCGATCTCGGTGCCGTCCACGGGGGCGTCCACGGGGGCGAGCTGGTCAGCGAGCCGCTGTTCCGCACCCAGCTGGTCGTGGTGACCGGCGCCAGGGCGCCGCGGCCTCCCGGTCCGCCACGGATGTGGTCGTGGCTGGTCGACTCCTCCGGCACCGATCCGGAGGCGGACTCCGGGCGGCTGCTGCGTCGGCTGGACGTGCCCGAACAGCACGTGTGGGTGTTCCCGAACCAGGCCGCGACCTGGGCTGCCGCCGCCGAGGGCGCGGGTGTGGCTCCGGCCTTGGACCATCTGGTGTCGCCCCGCATCCGGCGTGACGAGCTGCGCATGCTGGAGACTCCGGCCACACCGTCGGACGCCACGTGGCACGCCACCGTCCTGCAGCCCGAGCACCGCTCCCCGGCCACCGACGCGTTCCTGCACTTCCTGCACACCCCCGCGGCGACCCGCATCATGCGCGCGCCCGGCGCGGGCGTCCCGCCCTCCCAGTTCCGACCCCCGGTGTACGTCACGCTCTGGGGCGGGTGAGACACGGCGGATGTGACGGATCACGGGCCGCCCGGCGGATGGCGGGAGAACGCTCCACGGGCACGCCGTCGGGCGAACCCCGGGTCACCCCGTCCCGCCCCTGGAGCTCGTCGGCACCCAGAGCCTGCCGTTTGGATCAGCCCGGCAAGATCCGAACGACAGGCCCTGGTGCCGTGGCCGGCAAGGTCCACCGGTTCGCGACGTCCTGCACGGCACGTCACTGCGTTGTCGCGTCACCCACGTACGTCCAGTACGAGGGCGATCTCCCCCAGCTACCGCTGGGAGGTGCCCCCACCGCCTTGCGATGCGTCCCCTCGGCTCTCCGGGCTGGGGAGACCCCGTGCACCGGACGCCGCGAGCTTCCCGGCAAGCCTTTCCGGCCACGGCGCTAGGCAGTGCCCGCAGCGGCTTCGAGCGCGGCGGCGACCTCGTCGAAGAACCGGGCGTGAGCGCCGTCGCTGCTCGGTGCTTCCGGGTTCCAGGGGACGACGCGAGCCCCTGACGCGGCGGCCAACCATGCCGCGTTGTCGCGCAGGTCATCTGGCGGGAAGGCGTTGGCGCGTACGTCGACGAGGAGGACCTGGGCGGAGAGTCCGGCGACGTCGGACCAGTCGGCGGTGAACCAGTTGGTGCTCGGCCCGCCTTCCGGGGCCGCCAGATCGAGGCCGAACGCGGTCAGTTCCCGCAGGTCCGGCCAGGACGACGGCTTGGCCAGATACGCGCTGTCGGCGGACGCGGGCGAGAGCGCCAGCAGCGTCGCCCGGGCGGCGGATCCGCGGGCCAGCGTCCGCAGGCGCTGCTCGGCGCGGGCGAGCGCGACAGCACCCGAGGTGTCCTGGCCGGCGCCGAGGGCCCGGGCCAGTGCCGTGAAGCGGGCCCGTACGTCCGCGAGGGACTGGCTCTGCCCCACATCGAGCACCACCAGCGGAACCCGCTCCTCGACATGCTTGGCGGCTTCGGGATCAAGGCCGTACACCTGCGCGCCGCCGTAGGTGACGGCGACGACGAGATCGGGCGCGCCGCCCAGCAGCACGTCGGCATCGAGGGCGGTGCCGGAGCCGAGGTACTCGATGCCGTCGAGCGGCAGGGATCCCGACTTGACAGGGTCCGGCCCGTCCCCGTCGTGGTTCGATCCGAAGAGCCCCGCGGGACGTATCCCGTGCTCCCAGAGGGTCGCTCCGGCCTGAATGTAGGTGACGACCCTCGCCGGCCGCCGGTCCGCCTTCGCCAAGTGGCCGCGGTCGTCGAGGAATTGCCAGTCCGTCTGCCGCTCCATGATCGGTGTGCTCCCGCCGTCGCCTGCTGGGGGGGTGGCTGCGCTGTCTTCCTGCCCACTGCCCACGGTTCGCACGCAACGAACGGCGGGCCCGGGCCCGCGCGTCACCGCGCCGCCCGGGCCCGCCTCAGGGGCCGGTCAGACGATTCCTTCGGCGATCTCCGCCTGCTCGCGCGCGTTTCCGTACGCGGACGGTGTGCCGTACGAGCGGCGGGCGACGAACCACCACACGGTGGCCAGGAGAAGGACGACGGCCAGCGCGATCGAGGCGTAGTTCATGGAGTTCACCGTGACCGGCGAGGACTGCGGAAGGCAGAAGAGCACGGTGACGACGGCGACCCAGCTCACCGCGGTCCAGCCGATCGGCCTGCTCCAGCGGCCGAGTTGCCAGGGGCCCGGCTGGAAGCGGTTCCCGGCACGCAGCCGCAGATAGATGGGGATCGCGTAGGCGGGCGTGATCCCGATGACGTTGATGGCGGTGACCGCTCCGTACGCGGTCACGGAGTACAGGGACGGCAGGGCCAGCAGACAGGCCACGCCGACGGAGAGCCAGACCGCCGGGACGGGGGTCTGCGTCCGGCTGCTGACCTTCCGCCACAGCGCGGAGCCCGGCAGCGCGTTGTCCCGGCTGAAGGCGAACACCATACGGCTGGCGGCCGCCACCTCGGCGTTGCCGCAGAACAGCTGGGCGACGATCACGACGAGCAGCAGCGTCGAGGCTCCTGCCGAGCCGAGCGCGTCGAGCAGGATCTGGGCGGGCGGCACATTGGTTTCCGTGCCTTGGGTGCCCGCATAGTCCTGGATCGCGAAGGTCAGTCCGGCGAGCAGGACGAATCCGGCGATCCAGGAGACCCAGATGGCGCGGACGATGCCGCGGGAGGCCGACACGGAGGCGTTGGAGGTCTCCTCGGACAGATGGGCGGAGGCGTCGTAGCCGGAGAACGTGTACTGGGCGAGCAGCAGTCCGATCGCCGCCACGTAGAACGGGTTGGCCCAGCCGGTGTCGTTGACGAACTCGGTGAAGACGAAGGACGGCGACTGGTGGTGGTCGGGCACGATCGCCAGGGCGCCGACGATCACGGCGACACCGGCCAGATGCCACCAGACGCTGACCGAGTTGAGGACGCTGACGAGGCGGACGCCGAACAGGTTGAGCACGGCGTGCAGCAGCAGGATGCAGATGAAGATGGCGAACGTCGATCCCGGGGTCGGGTCGAAGCCCCACTGGAGATTGAGGAACGCGCCGGTGAACAGGGCGGCGCCGTAGTCGATTCCGGCGATCGCGCCCAGCAGTCCGAGAAGATTGAGCCAGCCGGTGTACCAGCCCCAGCGGCGGCCGCCGAGCCGGTCGGCCATGTAGTAGAGGGCTCCGGACGTGGGGTAGGCGCTGGTGACCTCGGCGAGGGCCAGCCCCACGCAGAGGACGAACAGTCCGACGCCCGCCCAGCCCCACATCATCACGGCCGGGCCGCCGGTGTTCAGCCCGAAGCCGTAGAGGGTCATGCAGCCGGACAGGACGGAGATGACGGAGAAGCTGATGGCGAAGTTGCCGAAGCCTCCCATCCGACGGGCGAGGACCGGCTGGTAGCCGAGCTCACGCAACCGCTGCTCCTCATCCCTGGGCGGCGCCTGGTCCTCGACGGACCACGCTGTACGGGACATGGACGGACCTCCGGGGGAAGTGAGTTGGACGGATCGGGGGGGGAACGGGGGGACAGAGGGAACGGGGGACAGAGGGAACGGGGGGACAGAGGGAACGAGCGAACGGGTGTGAACGGGCGGGTCAGTCGCCGGGCACGTCGCGGGCGGCGGCGAGACAGCGACCACGGGCGCGCAGGTACAGCTCCTCGGTGAGCGCCTGGTCGTGCTGATCCGGGGTGCGGTACGCCCAGGGCAGTGCGGTGTAGTACGGCCCCAGCGCCTCGAAGACCCGGCCGGCCTCCTCGAAGTGCAGTGCTCCCCACAGGGCGTGGGCCAGATGGCTGAGGTCGAGGAGCGAGCTGGTGGCGGGCGCGGCGTGGTCGAACCAGCCGTGCAGGGCGCGTACGGAGTCCCGGATGGCGTCTTCCGCGACCCAGTGCAGGTCCAGCGCCCGGCGGTGGCCCTGTTCCCTGCGGTAGCGCTCGACCCGGGCGTAGAGCGGCAGCACGTGCAGCGGTGAGCCCGGGGGCGCCGCGGAGGCCGCCCACTGCACGAAGTTGACGGCCTCCGACAGGGCGCCGGCCCGTCGTACGTACAGGAACTGCAGCATCCGGTGGTACGCCTCACGGTTGCCGGGGTCGCGCTTGTCCGCCTCGGCCAGCAGCCCCCAGGGGCCGGGCGGCAGCATCGGACCGGGCGGCGGGACCCGGTGCTCCGCCATGCGCTGCTGGTCGTCGAGCTGGGCGAGGGCCAGCAGGCACACCCATGGGACGGGGTCGTCGGGCGCGGCGCGGGCCGTGTCCGCGCAGGCGTCCCAGGCCTCGTGCCAGAGGTCCCGGGTGCGGCGGTGCCCGTCACGGTGTGCCCGGACGGTCCGCTCGACGGCGACCCGGGTCTGCATCACGGCCGCGGCGATGCTCTGCGGCTCCTCCGCCCGCCAGGCGTCGACGACGTCGGAGCCGGCCGCGACGGCGGCGAGGACCTGGGTCCGCTGGGTCCACAGCGACCGGTCGGCCGTCCCGGTGAGGAGGTCCCGCATCGACACCCATCGTCCGGTGCGCACGTCCTGTACGGCCGCGCGCAGCGCGTTGTCATGGCCTGCGGGGTGGTAGACGGGACGGAAGTGGTCATGGGCCATCAGCCCTCCCCGGCACGGGTGGTGACGGCCATGGCGGAGCTGCGTACCGTGCGTAACCAGGAACGGACGTGGGTCGTCATGGGTCCTCCAGGACGGTGGGGGCAAAGGCGGGCGTTACTCGCCGCAAGTGCGTCCTGCTGTTGGTCGACGATCAGTGTAGGGGCCGTCGCGCTCTGTTGGACATGTTTGCGGATCTTGCACAACTATTCGCTCTGTACGGGAGATTGACCGTGTGTCAGACCAGTACGGCGCATGGCTTGCGGGCCTTGACGGGGCACACGGGCTGGGTCAGGCTTGCCGTCGGTGATCACCGCGCGACTACCCGCGACTCCCGCGGCCCGCGACCTCACGTGACCCACGTGACCCACGTGACCGGATCACCGGCCGAAGAGACCGGGACATAGCGAAGAGACAGGACATGCTGGCCGCCGATTCTCGCCCCACCGCCCCTGTGCTCGCCGTCGACCAGGGCACGTCGGGGACGAAAGCGCTCGTCATCTGCCCCGAGCGGGGTGTGATCGGGGCCGGTTGGGCGGCGGTGCGCCCCCGCTACGGTGCGGGCGGGGCCGTCGAGGCCGACCCCGCCGAGCTTCTGTCATCGGTCGTCGACGCGGGCGGTCAAGCGCTCGCCGAGGCCGGGGAGCCGGTCGCGGCGGTGGGTCTGGCCAATCAGGGTGAGACCGTGCTGGCCTGGGACCCGGACACCGGTGCGCCGCTGACCGACGCGATCGTGTGGCAGGACCGGCGGGCGGAGTCGGTGTGCGCCGGGCTCGCCGCGGAAGAGGCCGCGGAGCTGCGCGGCCTCACGGGGCTGCCGCTCGATCCGTACTTCGCGGCACCGAAGATGGCCTGGATCCGCCGGGAGCTGACGCGCGAAGGTACCGTGACCACCAGCGACGTTTGGCTGATAAGGCAGTTGACCGGTGAGTTCGTCACGGATGCGGCGACCGCGGGACGCACCCAGCTGCTGGATCTCGACCGGGTCGAGTGGTCGCCACGGGCGCTGGAGATCTTCGGGCTGTCCGGGGAGCGGTTGCCGCGCGTCGTGGACGCGGCGGGGCCCGTCGGGACCACGACCGCCTTCGGGCCCGGACTGCCCCTGACGGGCCTGCTCGTCGACCAGCAGGCCGCCCTGCTCGCCCAGCGGGTCACCGAGCCGGGCACCGCCAAGTGCACCTACGGCACGGGCGCGTTCCTGCTGGCGCAGACCGGCGCGACGCCCAGACGCGGAAGTTCGGGGCTGGTCAGCTGTGTGGCGTGGCGGCTGGCCGGACATACCAGCTACTGCCTCGACGGGCAGGTGTACACGGCCGCGTCCGCGGTCCGCTGGCTCACCGACCTCGGTGTGATCTCCGGTGCGGCGGATCTCGACCCGGTCGGCTCGTCCGTGCCGGACCGCGGTGGTGTCACGTTCGTACCGGCGCTGGCGGGTCTGGCGGCGCCGTGGTGGCGGGGCGATCTGCGCGGATCGCTGACGGGTCTCGGCCTCGGCACCACGGCCGGGCATCTGGTGCGCGCGCTGTGCGAGGGGATCGCCGCACAGGTCGTGGCCCTCGCCGACGCCGTCGCCGCGGATCTGGGTGCTCCGCTGTCCTCGCTGCGCGTGGACGGCGGGCTGACCCGGTCCGCGCTGCTGATGCAGACGCAGGCGGATCTGCTGCAACGACCGGTCGAGGTCTCGGCGTTGCCCGATGCCACGGCCCTGGGAGTGGGCGCGGTCGCACGCCTGGGCCTGGACCCCGGACTCACCGTCGAGGCGGCGGTGCCGGAGTGGAAGCCGGCCGCGGTGTACGAGCCCCGCATCCCGGCCGGACAGGCGGAGGAGCGGCTTGCGCTGTTCCGCGCGGCGGTGGACAACCTCACCGCCCAGGCTTCACCGGACGAATCGTGCCCGTGACGAGTGCCGGGCCGGTGGACGACGGCGTGCTCGATGTCGTGGTCGTCGGGGCCGGTGTCGTCGGGGCGGCCATCGCCCGTGAGCTGGCCCGCTACCGGCTGCGGACCGCCCTCGTCGAGGCGGCGGGCGATGTCGGCGACGGAACGTCGAAGGCCAACACGGCAATTCTGCACACGGGATTCGACGCGGTCCCGGGCTCGCTGGAGTCCGGACTCGTACGGGACGGCAGCCGGCTGCTCGCCGCGTACGCGCAGGAGTCCGGTATCCCCGTGGAACCGCTCGGCGCGCTCCTCGTCGCCTGGGACGAGGAGCAGCTCGCCGCCCTCCCGGGCCTCGCCGACAAGGCGGAACGCAACGGCTGCCGCGACGCCCGGATCATCGGCGCAGCCGAAGTGCGCGCCCGTGAACCGCATCTGGGCCCGGGCGTGCTCGGCGCGCTCGACGTCCCGGGCGAGAGCATCATCTGCCCGTGGACGACGACACTGGCCTGCGCGGCCCAGGCCGTACGCTCGGGAGTCGCCCTGCATCTGAACTGCCGCGTGGACGCCGTCACCGCCGCCGACGGCCATCATCTCGTCAGCACGAGCCGGGGACCGGTGCGCGCCCGCCATCTGGTGAACGCCGCGGGCCTGTACGCGGACGAGATCGACAGGCTGCTGGGCCACGGGACGTTCACGGTCACCCCGCGGCGCGGCCAGCTCATCGTCTTCGACAAGTTCGCCCGCGGTCTGGTCCGCCACATTCTGCTCCCGGTCCCGACGGCACTGGGCAAGGGTGTGCTGGTGGCGCCGACCGTGTACGGGAACGTGCTGCTGGGGCCCACCGCCGAGGACCTGGACGACAAGACCGCGACGGGATCGACGGCCGAAGGGCTCGCGCTGCTGCGGGAGAAGGGCCGCCGGATCATGCCGGAACTGGTGGACGAGGAGGTCACCGCGGTCTACGCGGGACTGCGTGCCGCGACCGGCCAGGAGGACTACCGCATCACCGGCCGACCGGAGCAGCGGTACGTCACGGTCGGCGGAATCCGCTCGACCGGGCTGACGGCGTCCATGGCCATCGCCGCGCACGTGGTGGAACTGCTCGCCGACGCGGGGCTCGCTCTCGGCACGCCGGACGCGCTCACGCCCGTGCGTATGCCGAACATCGGTGAGGCGTTCCCCCGGCCGTACCGGAGCGCCGGACTGATCGCCGCCGATCCGGAGTACGGGGCGATCGTGTGCCCGTGCGAGCGGGTCACGCGCGGGGAGATCAGGGACGCCCTGGCCAGTGACATTCCGCCGTCCTCACTGGACGGACTGCGGCGGCGCACGCGCGCCCGCGGCGGCCGCTGCCAGGGCTTCTACTGCGGGGCCGCGGTGCGCGAGCTGTTCGAGGCCGCGCGGTGAGCGGGCGGACGGCCGACGTGCTGGTCGTCGGGGCGGGTCCGGCCGGTCTGGCCGTGGCCGCCGCGCTGACCGCGGCCGGGGCGGGAGTGGTCGAGGTCGTCGACCGGGAGCAGCAGGCGGGCGGGGTGCCGCGCCACTGTCACCACGGCGGCTTCGGGCTGCGGGATCTGCGACGGCCGATGACCGGTCCCGCGTATGCCCGGCACTGGACGGATGCGGCGGAACGGGCCGGGGCGCGGGTGCGTACGGGTGTCACGGTCACGGGGTGGTCGGGTCCGCTCACCCTGGAGGCGACGAGCCCGGCCGGTCCGGCGGAGCTGTCGGCCCGGGCGGTCGTGCTGGCCACCGGCGCGCGCGAACGACCGCGCAGCGCCCGGCTGGTGCCGGGTGACCGGCCCGCAGGGGTGTACACGACGGGTGAGCTTCAGCAGGCCGTGCATCTGTACGGGCAGTCGGTCGGCGAACGCGCAGTGATCGTCGGCGCGGGGCCCGTGGCCCGCGCGGCCGTCGCCACGCTGCGGCGCGCCGGCGCCGAGCCTGTCGCGCTGGTGACCGACGGGCCGGGGCGGCCGCCGCGTCCTGAACTGCGGCGTCCCGTGCCGCAGATCACCGGCACGGTCGTGACCGGTCTGATCGGGCGGGGACGGCTCAAGGGCGTGGCGTTGCGCCGCCACGACGGCAGAACCACGGTCGTCGCGTGCGACACGGTCGTCTTCACCGGCGACTGGATTCCCGACCACGAGCTGGCCAGGAGCGCCGGGATCGCGCTCGACGCGGGCACCCGTGGCCCGGCCGTCGACTCCGCGTTCCGTACGCTCCGTCCGGGCGTCTTCGCCGTGGGGAACGTCCTGCACGGAATCGAACGGGCCGGTACCGCGGCGCTCGAGGGCCGCCGCGCGGCCGGGCCTGTACGACGCTTCCTCGCCGACGGACGCTGGCCGGACGCCCGGGTGCCGGTGGTCGTGGACGCCCCGCTGCGCTGGGCGGCGCCGAACCTCATCGGTCCCGGCGACGCGGGCGCACGGCTCCTGCTGCGTGCCTCGGAGCGGCTGGTCCGT
>NZ_JBSGZO010000154.1:0-17263 GCF_053611045.1 Streptomyces sp. NPDC054841
GTCCCGGACCGGCCCATGGACGCGGTCGACGTGGCCGCGGCCGCCGCCGCCGCCCTGGACGGGGCCGTGCTCAACGGGATGCCGCCCTCGCCGATCGTCGCCGACCTGACCCGGGACGTCACCGCCGACCGGGAGCGCGCCGTCGGGCCCGTACCGGGCGCCAGGAGCGAGCAGCCGGTGTCCGCCGCTTCCGGCGGCGCCGTACCGGACCTGACCAAACCCGCACCCGAGGAGTCCCAGCCCCTCCCGCCGCGCGCCGAGCAGCTCCAGCTGTCCGGCGACATCACGTACGCGCTCCCGTCGCTGGACCTGCTGGAGCGCGGCGGTCCGGGCAAGACCCGCAGTGCCGCGAACGACGCGATCGTCGCGTCGCTGACGAACGTCTTCGCGGAGTTCAAGGTCGACGCCGCGGTCACCGGCTTCACCCGCGGCCCGACGGTCACCCGCTACGAGGTGGAACTGGGACCGGCCGTGAAGGTCGAGCGGATCACCGCGCTGACCAAGAACATCGCGTACGCCGTGGCCAGTCCGGATGTCCGGATCATCTCGCCGATCCCCGGCAAGTCCGCCGTCGGCATCGAGATCCCCAATTCCGACCGCGAGATGGTCAACCTCGGCGATGTGCTGCGCCTGGCCGACGCGGCGGGGGACGACCACCCCATGCTGGTCGCGCTAGGCAAGGACGTCGAGGGCGGCTATGTGATGGCCAACCTCGCGAAGATGCCGCACGTCCTGGTCGCCGGTGCCACCGGATCGGGAAAGTCCTCGTGCATCAACTGCCTCATCACCTCGGTGATGATAAGAGCGACTCCGGAGGACGTCCGGATGGTCCTCGTCGACCCCAAGCGGGTCGAGCTGACCGCGTACGAGGGCATCCCGCACCTGATCACGCCCATCATCACCAACCCGAAGCGGGCCGCCGAGGCGCTGCAGTGGGTCGTCCGCGAGATGGATCTGCGCTACGACGACCTCGCGGCATTCGGTTACCGGCACATCGACGACTTCAACCAGGCCATCCGGAACGGCAAGGTCAAACTGCCCGAAGGCAGCGAGCGCGACCTCCAGCCGTATCCGTACCTGCTGGTCATAGTCGACGAGCTCGCGGACCTGATGATGGTCGCCCCGCGGGACGTCGAGGACGCCATCGTCCGCATCACCCAGCTGGCGCGCGCGGCCGGTATCCATCTGGTACTCGCCACCCAGCGGCCCTCCGTCGATGTCGTCACGGGTCTGATCAAGGCGAATGTGCCCTCGCGGCTCGCCTTCGCCACCTCGTCGCTCGCCGACAGCCGGGTCATCCTCGACCAGCCCGGTGCCGAAAAGTTGATCGGAAAGGGTGACGGTCTGTTCCTCCCAATGGGTGCGAACAAGCCGACCCGTATGCAGGGCGCCTTCGTCACCGAGGAGGAGGTCGCGGCCGTAGTCCAGCACTGCAAGGACCAGATGGCCCCCGTCTTCCGGGACGACGTGGTGGTCGGGACGAAGCAGAAGAAGGAGATCGACGAGGACATCGGCGACGATCTCGATCTGCTCTGCCAGGCCGCCGAGCTGGTGGTTTCCACCCAGTTCGGGTCGACGTCCATGCTCCAGCGGAAGCTGCGCGTCGGCTTCGCGAAGGCCGGCCGGCTGATGGACCTCATGGAGTCGCGGAACATCGTGGGACCCAGCGAGGGCTCAAAGGCGCGCGACGTCCTGGTGAAACCTGATGAGCTGGATGGAGTGCTCGCGGTGATCCGCGGGGAGTCTCACTCGTAGGGGAAAATGAGGCAACCGTTTCCCTTGGTCGTACGTCAAGTTGGAGGGAGGGGCAGCACCGTGTCCCGTCCTCACGCTGTCCTTCCATTCTGATGGCGTACAAACGGCATCCGCCCGGTTGCCCCACCCTTTCGTACCACCCCTAGACTGAACCTCCAGCAGGTGGCTACACGCTCGAAAGGCGCCCCCGTGTCCATCGGCAACTCCCCCGAAGACGACCGGCCTTCGATCGAGGACGACCGGCCTTCGATCGGTCGCTCACTCCAGCAGGCTCGTACCGACGCAGGTCTGACCATCGACGAGGTCAGTACCTCCACCCGCGTGCGCGTCCCCATCGTGCAGGCGATCGAGCAGGACGACTTCTCCCGCTGCGGTGGTGATGTGTACGCGCGCGGGCACATCAGGACGCTCGCACGTGCCGTTGGACTGGATCCGGCTCCGTTCATCGCGCAGTACGACGCGGAGCACGGCGGCAGGCCCTCGCCCACACCCGCAGCCCCCCTCTTCGAGGCGGAACGTATCCGCCCCGAGCCCAGGCGCCCGAACTGGACCGCCGCGATGGTCGCGGCGATCGTCGCCGTCATCGGATTCGCCGGCTTCACGCTCGTCAACGGCGGAGACGACGGCAACGGCACCAAGAAGGTCGCCGAGGGCCCGACGCCCGAGAAGCCCACCAAGAAGCCGGCCCCGGCCAAGCCGGCCGATCCCAAGCCGGACCCCTCCGAGAGCGCCATCGCCGCCGTACCGCAGGACAAGGTGACGGTGAAGCTGTCCGCCGTCGACGACAAGAGCTGGATCTCCGCCAAATCCGCCAACGGCAAGCTGCTCTTCGACGGGCTGCTGCTCGCGGGCGAGTCCAAGACCTTCCAGGACGACGAGCGGCTGGACCTGATCCTGGGCAATGCCGGCGCGATCGATCTGTTCGTGAACGGCAAGAAGGTGGCGGACCAGTTCGAGAACGGGCAGGTCGAACGACTGTCCTACTCGAAGGGTGACCCCGAGGCCGGCTGACCCCCGGGGACCGGTGGTCCCCGACCGATAACCTCGCGGATCGGGCGTGGGCCAGGACAAAGTAGTCTTGAGTCCATGCCCGAACGCCGTACCGTCGCCCTTGTCACTCTTGGCTGCGCCCGTAACGAGGTGGACTCGGAGGAGCTCGCAGGCCGCTTGGCAGCGGACGGCTGGGAGCTCGTCGAGGAAGCCGCCGACGCGGATGTCGCGGTCGTCAACACCTGCGGATTCGTCGAAGCCGCCAAGAAGGACTCCGTCGACGCGCTGCTCGAAGCCAACGATCTCAAGGATCATGGGAAGACCCAGGCCGTCGTCGCCGTGGGCTGCATGGCCGAGCGGTACGGCAAAGAGCTCGCGGACGCCCTGCCCGAGGCGGACGGCGTGCTGGGCTTCGACGACTACGCCGACATCTCCGACCGGCTCCAGACCATCCTGAGCGGCGGAATCCACGCCTCGCACACTCCGCGCGACCGGCGCAAGCTGCTGCCCATCAGCCCCTCGCAGCGGCAGGACTCGCTCGCGGACGTGGCTCTGCCCGGGCACGCCCAAGCGCCCGTCCCGGCCCCTGCTCAGGCCCCCGAGGACGTCCCGGCCGACCTCCCCGACGGTCTCGCGCCCGCCTCCGGGCCGCGCGCGCCGCTGCGCCGCAGACTGGACACCAGCCCGGTCGCCTCGGTGAAGCTCGCCTCGGGCTGCGACCGGCGCTGCTCGTTCTGCGCGATCCCGTCGTTCCGCGGCTCGTTCGTCTCCCGCCGCCCGAGCGATGTCCTGAACGAGACGCGCTGGCTCGCCGAGCAGGGCGTCAAGGAGATCATGCTGGTCTCCGAGAACAACACCTCGTACGGCAAGGACCTCGGCGACATCCGGCTGCTGGAGACCCTGCTGCCGGAGCTCGCGTCGGTCGACGGCATCGAGCGGATCCGGGTCAGCTATCTGCAGCCCGCCGAGATGCGTCCTGGTCTCATCGACGTGCTGACGTCGACGGAGAAGGTCGCGCCGTACTTCGACCTGTCGTTCCAGCACAGTGCGCCCGCCGTGCTGCGCGCGATGCGGCGCTTCGGGGACACCGAGCGGTTCCTGGAGCTGCTGGAGACGATCCGCTCCAAGGCTCCGCAGGCGGGCGTGCGGTCCAACTTCATCGTCGGCTTCCCGGGGGAGACCGAGGTGGACTTCAACGAGCTGGAGCGCTTCCTCAACGAGGCGCGGCTGGACGCCATCGGCGTCTTCGGCTACTCCGACGAGGACGGCACCGAGGCCGCGGGCTACGACCTGAAGCTCGACCAGGACGTCATCGACGAGCGTCTCGCGCATCTGTCCCGGCTCGCCGAGGAGCTGACCGCGCAGCGTGCGGAGGAGCGGATCGGCGAGACCCTGCACGTGCTGGTCGAGAGCGTGGACGGCGAGGACGGTGCGGTGGGCCGCGCCGCCCACCAGGCGCCCGAGACCGACGGCCAGGTGATCTTCACCGCCCCCGAGGGCCTGGCGCCCGGACGTATCGTCGAGGCCAAGGTGGTGGGAACGGAGGGCGTCGACCTGGTGGCCGACGTCGTCTCCGAGTGTCGTGAGGAGGCAGGCAGATGACCGGAGTCCCGGCATCCGCTGCGGGCGGTACCGGCAAGCCGGCGCCCGGCGGCAAGCTGGGCGCTGCGGCCGTCAACCAGGCCAGCCTGTGGAACATCGCGAACATCCTCACCATGGTGCGCCTGGTGCTGGTCCCCGGGTTCGTGATCCTGCTGCTCCAGGACGGCGGCCACGACCCCGTCTGGCGTGCCTGGGCATGGGCGGCGTTCGCCGTCGCCATGATCACCGATATCTTCGACGGCCATCTGGCGCGCCAGTACAACCTGGTCACGGACTTCGGGAAGATCGCGGACCCGATCGCGGACAAGGCGATCATGGCGGCCGGTCTGATCTGTCTCTCGGCGCTCGGAGATCTGCCCTGGTGGGTGACGGGAGTGATCCTCTTCCGTGAGCTGGGGATCACGCTGATGCGCTTCTGGGTGATCCGGCACGGGGTGATTCCGGCCAGCCGCGGCGGCAAGATGAAGACCCTCGCCCAGGGCACGGCGGTCGGGATGTACGTCCTCGTGCTGACCGGTCCGCTGGCGACCCTGCGCTGGTGGGTGATGGCGGTCGCGGTCGTGCTGACCGTGGTCACCGGGCTGGATTACGTGCGACAGGCGGTGGTCCTGCGACGCAAGGGGCTCGCTGCCGAGCGCGCCGCTGCGCGGGACACCGCGGAGTCCTCACGATGAGCCTCGCGGCCGGGGTGCTCGCGCTGCTTGCGGAGCGTGGCGAGACCCTGGCCGTCGCGGAGTCGCTCACGGGCGGTCTGGTGGCCGCGGAGCTGACCTCCGTACCCGGGGCCTCGAAGTCCTTCCGCGGCTCCGTGACGGCGTACGCAACGGCCGTGAAGCAGGATCTTCTGGGGGTCGACGGGGCCCTTCTGGCCGAGCGCGGTGCGGTCGATTCCGAGGTGGCCGCGCAGATGGCGGCGGGTGTGCGGGCCCGGCTGGGCGCCGGCTGGGGGATCGCGACCACCGGAGTCGCGGGGCCCGAGGCGCAGGACGGGCAGCCCGTGGGAACGGTCTTCGTGGCGGTCGCCGGCCCGGACGGCGCACAGAAAGTGCACGCGCTGCGATTGAACGGCGACCGTGCGGAAATCCGTAGAGAGAGTGTACGGAGCGTGCTGGAACTGCTCGCCGGGGAACTTTCGGGGAATGGGCGGGCACAGGATACGGAACAGAACGGGGGGAATTGATGTTTGCAGCCCTGAGTGAACACGACATCGCTCCCCGCACGGCCGCAGCGCGAGGCGGTACGGTGGGGCGTGAAGGATGCGGCTACACGGTCCGAGGAGGGAGCCACCGATGATTCTGCTCCGTCGCCTGCTGGGTGACGTGCTGCGTCGGCAGCGCCAGCGTCAGGGCCGTACTCTGCGCGAAGTCTCCTCGTCCGCCCGAGTTTCTCTCGGCTATCTCTCCGAGGTGGAGCGGGGGCAGAAGGAGGCTTCCTCCGAGCTGCTCTCCGCGATCTGCGACGCGCTTGACGTACGGATGTCCGAGCTCATGCGTGAAGTGAGCGACGAGCTGTCGCTGGCCGAACTGGCCGAGTCGGCAGCGGCGAGCGAGCCGGTGTCCGCACCGGTGCGTCCGCTCAGTTCGGTGTCCGTGACGTCGGTGGCGGGCGTGCCGACCGAACGGGTGACGATCAAGGCGCCCGCGGAAGCGGTGGATGTCGTCGCTGCTTGATCTCCACGTGTGAGCCCCGGCCGGGCTACCCGGCCGGGGCTTCACTTTTCTCTCGCCTGACCGTTTTGTGGCATATGTGCCATGGTGGAGAGCGGTGTCATCGCAGCGGTGTCATCGACACGGCGCCATGGGAACGGAGGTCGCGATGTCTGTGGTGAAGAGCCCGCTCTCCGAGCAGGAACGCAAGGTCACGGGTGAGGCCCTTCAGGGTGCACTGGTGGACCTGGTCGACCTGGCGCTCGTGGCCAAGCAGGTCCACTGGAACGTCGTCGGGCCACGCTTCCGTTCGGTGCACCTCCAGCTGGACGATGTCGTCGCCACGGCCAGGCTGCACTCGGACACCGTGGCCGAACGTGCTGCCGCGATCGGTGTCACACCCGACGGCCGGGCCGCGACGGTCGCCTCGACGAGCGGCATCGGCAAGGTGCCGGACGGCTGGATCCAGGACTCCGACGTGGTGAGCACGTTGGTGAAGGCGCTGGGCTCGGTGATTGCGAGGATGCGCGAACGGATCAAGGCCACGGCGGAACCGGACCCGGTGAGCCAGGACATCCTGATCGGGCTCACGGCCGACCTGGAGAAGCACGCCTGGATGTTCCAGGCGGAGAGCGTGTAGCGCGGTGACCATGGCCGAAGGTGGGCCGGAGGCTCCGCCGACGGCTGAGCCGGCCGGCGTTGCCTGCGGCGTGCGCGGGCGCATGGCCCGGTGCATGAACCTCTGGGGCGCCAGGCACATACGCTGCGGGCGCGCCTGGTGTGCATCCGGTGCGCCCTCCCGCCGAGTGATCGGTCCGGTCTAGCGTCGACCGGAGGAGGCGGCCATGGTAAGGCGATGGGTCCTGCTGCCGGTGCTCGCACTGGGCGCGATGTGGTGGTGGGCCGTTCTGCGGCTGGTGCTGGTGCCGGAGCATGCGGGACTCGTCGAGGGGGCAGTGGCGGCAGGCGGGTGGGGGCTCAGCCTGTTGCCGGTGCATGTCGCGTCGCGAGCCGGGGATGCCGGTGCGGCCGGGGGAACGACCACGGCTACCACGGCATGGCGACGCCACCGTTCGGGCGGAGGATCTGACCCGTCGTGAAAGACGACGCGTCGGAGGCGAGATGGAGGACCGCGTGTGCGATGTCCTCGGGCTCGCCGACCCTCCCGAGCGGTGACAGCCGGACCATGGCGGCCTCCGCCTTCTGCTGCAACGCCGCGTCATGACGGTCGGTCATGGGCGTACGGATCCAGCCCGGGGCGACCGCGTTGACCCGGACGGCATACGGACCGAGCTCGGCGGCCAGGGTCTTGGTGAGCTGGACGACGGCAGCCTTGGCCACGCTGTAGCACAGCAGGCCCGGGTTCGCGGCGTCGACCGCGCCGGAGGCCATGGTGATGATCGAGCCCCGTACGCCCGCGTCGATCATGGAGCGGGCCGCGGCCTGGCAGGCGTACAACACGCCCTTGAAGTTGATGGCGAGTACCCGGTCGAGGTCCTCGTCACGGGTCTCGAGGACGGAGCTGGAATGCATGATTCCGGCTACCGCGGCCATGATGTGCAGCGGGCCGGATGCGGTGGCGGCCGCCGTGACGGCCGTGTGGAGCCGGTCCCGGTCGCTCACGTCGACGAGATGGGTGTGGGCCGTGCCGCCGCTGTCGGCGATCAGGGTCCGGGTCTCGTGGAGGCCTTTCTCGACCACGTCCGCGCAGTGGACGGTGGCGCCCGCCTGGGCGAGGAGAACGGCGGTGGCGCGGCCGATGCCGCTCGCCGCGCCCGTGACGAACGCGGTGCGGCCGGTGAGGTCGTACGCGGTGAGGGGCATGCCGGTGACCGTACGACTGGATCTGACGGATCGTCAACTAGTGTCGTGCGGTGGGTTCGGAGCGGGGCGTGGACGTGCAGCCCGGGTGGCCGGCCACCGCGTCTTCAGCCGCTCGGGCCGGACTGGCAGCCCGGACACCAGTAAGTGACGCGGTCGTCCTGGCCCGCCCTGTGGATCAGGGTGCCGCAGCGCAGACAGGGGCGGCCCTCGCGGCCGTACACGAACAGGCGCTGTTCGGTACGGCCCGCGGTGGGCGTGGTCCGGCGGTCGAAGCGGTCCTTGTTCACCTCAAGGAGGCGATGGGCCGTCGAGACCAGCCGCTCGGGAACGCCCGAGGGAAGCTCGCCGATCGGGAGCCATGGCGTGACCCGGGCCATGAAGGCCAGCTCCGATTTGTAGACGTTGCCGATGCCGGCCAGATTGCGCTGGTCGAGCAGGGCTTCACCGAGTGCCCGGGCCGGGTCGGCGAGCAGATTGCGCAGCGCGGTGCCGGGGTCCCAGTCGGGACCCAGCAGATCGGGTCCGAGATGCCCGACCACCTTCTCCTCGTCCTGGGTGCGGAGCAGCTCCAGCACCGGGAGGCGGTACCCGACGGCGACACGCTCCGCATTGCCGAGGATCGCCCGGATCTGGTGGCTCGGGCCGCCGCGCCAGCGCTCGCCCGGCTCGTACACCTGCCAGGAGCCGTCCATCCGCAGATGCGAGTGGAGGGTGAGGCCGCCCTCGACGCGGGTGAGCAGGTGCTTGCCGCGCGGAGTGACGTCAAGGACCTCCCGGCCCGTGAGATCCGCTGTGGCGAACCGCGGGACCCGCAGGTCGGAGCGCGTGAGCGTCCGCCCGGCCAGGGCGTCGTGCAGCTTCCGGGCGGTCAGCCAGACGGTGTCTCCTTCGGGCATGGCACCCATGATGCGGCAGGGGCGCACGGGCGTCGCCCTTGCACGCACGCGCGGCGCCTTCGCGCGCATGCGTGGGACCCGTCACCGGGGCGCGGGGCGCGGGGCGCGGGACCCGGGCCAGTGGTCAGGGGCGCAGGCGCAGGCCCCTCGGGGTGGCGTGGAATCCGGATTCCTCCAGCGGGCGGGACAGGGGAGAGGTCAGAGCCGTGGCTCCGTTGATGCGCTCGACCGTGACCGTGCCGAGCGCGCCCGCGCGGGCCGCCGCGGCGAGGGCCTCGGCCGCGGCCCGGAGCGCCGGGGCGTCCGGCTCGGTCGGCCAGGACAGCAAGGTCTTGCCGCCGCGCTCCATGTAGAGGGTGAGCTCGCCGTCGACGAGGACGACCAAGGAGCCCGCCTTGCGGCCGGGCTTGTGGCCCGCGCCGGTCGGCGGCTCGGGCCAGGAGAGGGCCGCCCCGTACGCGTTCGCCGGATCGGCCGCGGCCAGGACCACGGCACGGGGAGCTGTGTGTGCCTCGGCGCGGTCGCGGGCGGTCGCCGCCGCACGGAGCCGGTCCACCGCACCGTCCATCGCGAACTGGGCCGCCCCGAGGCCCTCGACGACATAGCCGCGCCGGGCCTGCCCGCTGTCCTCGAACGCGGACAGGATGCGGTACGTCGCCGAGAAGCCGCCCTCGACCCCTTCGGCCGCGACCGCGCCCCGGGTCACCACGCCATGACGGTCCAGCAGGGTCCGGGCCAGGGCATGGGCGCGGTGTGTGGGGTCCGGCTCCAGGGCGGGGAGCAGGGACCAGCGCCCGGAGACGGTCGGCGGTCCGGTGCGGGACGCCGGGCGCGCGGCGGCGGTCAGCGAGCCGTAACGCCCGCGCGGGATCGTGCGCTTGGCGCGGTGCGCCGTGGAGCCGGCGGTACGGCCCGAGCCGAGGAGCGAGCGCAGCGGTGCCAGCGTGTCGTTGGTGAGCCGCCCGGACCAGGCCAGGTCCCAGAGGGCATCGGCCAGTTGGGGATCGGTGACGTCCGGGTGGGTGGTGGCGCGGATCTGGTCGGCGATCTGCCGGAAGAACAGGCCGTATCCGCCGGAGAGAGTGGTGAGCACCGATTCGTGGAGGGCGGACAGCTCCAGTGGGTGCGGCTGCGGGAGCAGCAGCGGGGCCGCGTCCGCGAGATAGAGGGAGATCCAGCCGTCCTTGCCGGGCAGCGCGCCCGCTCCGGCCCACACCACCTCGCCGGTCGTGGTCAGTTCGTCGAGCAGGGTGGGTGAGTACCCCGTGACGCGGGAGGGGAGGATCAGCTTCTCCAGCGCGGAGGCAGGCACGGGAGCGCCCTGCAACTGCTCGATGGCGCGGGCCAGTCCGTCGATACCGCGCAGGCTGTTGTTCCCCAGATGCTGCCACTGGGGGAGGAAGGTGGCGAGCGCGGCCGGTGGAACCGGCTCCAGCTCCTGGCGGAGCGCGGCGAGCGAGCGCCGCCGCAGTCGCCTCAGCACGGCCGCATCACACCATTCCTGGCCGATGCCCGAGGGGTGGAACTCGCCCTGAACCACCCGCCCGCTCGCCGCCAGGCGCTGCAGTGCGCCGTCCGTGACGGCGGCGCCCAGGCCGAACCGGGCGGCAGCTTGGGACGAGGTGAACGGTCCGTGCGTACGGGCGAAGCGGGCCAGCAGATCGCCCAGCGGGTCCTTGACGGGCTCCGTGAACGCCTCGGGAACGCCCACCGGAAGCGCCGTGCCCAGTGCGTCCCGCAGCCGTCCGGCGTCCTCGACCGCCGCCCAGTGGTCGGCTCCGGCGATACGGACCCGGATGGCGCGCCGGGACGCGACCAGCTCCTCGGGCCAGCGCGGATCGGCGCCCCGCTCGGCCAGCTCGGCGCCGGTGAGCGGCCCCAGCACCCTCAGCAGATCGGCGACACCCTCCGCGTCCTTGACCTTGCGGTCGTCCGTGAGCCACTGCAGCTCCTGCTCCAGCTCGGTCAGCACGTCCGCGTCGAGCAGCTCGCGGAGCTCGGCCTGGCCGAGCAACTCGGCGAGCAGCCGGGAGTCCAGGGACAGGGCCGCGGCGCGCCGCTCGGCGAGCGGTGAGTCTCCCTCGTACAGGAACTGCGCCACATAGCCGAAGAGGAGGGAACGGGCGAACGGGGACGGCTCCGGGGTGGTGACCTCGACCAGGCGGACCCGGCGGGATTCGATGTCGCCCATCAGTTCCGTGAGCCCGGGGACGTCGAAGACGTCCTGGAGGCACTCCCGCACGGCCTCCAGCACGATGGGGAACGAGCCGAACTCGCTCGCCACCTGCAGCAGCTGCGCCGCGCGCTGACGCTGCTGCCAGAGCGGGGTGCGCTTGCCGGGGTTCCGGCGCGGCAGCAGCAGGGCACGCGCCGCGCACTCACGGAACCGGGACGCGAACAGCGCGGAACCGCCCACCTGGTCGGTGACGATCTGGCCGATCTCACCCTTGTCGAAGAGGGTGTCCGCGGCGCCGACGGGAGCCTGCTCGCTGTCGTAGGTGGTGTCGAGGTGCACCGGGTCCTGGTCGAGCAGGTCCAGGCCCATCAGGTCGGCGTCGGGCAGCCGCAGCACGATGCCGTCGTCGGCGTGCATGACCTGCGCGTCCATGCCGTACCGCTCGGCGAGGCGGGCGCCGAGCGCGAGCGCCCACGGGGCATGCACCTGGGCACCGAACGGGGAGTGCACCACGACCCGCCAGTCACCCAGCTCGTCACGGAACCGCTCGACGAGGATGGTGCGGTCGTCGGGGACATGGCCGCAGGCGCGGCGCTGCTCGTCCAGATAAGCCAGCACATTGCCGGCGGCCCAGGCGTCGAGCCCGGCGGTCATCAGCCGCAGCCGCGCGTCCTCGTCGGAGAGCGAGCCGATCTCCCGGAGGAACGCGCCCACCGCGCGGCCCAGTTCGAGCGGCCGCCCCAGCTGGTCGCCCTTCCAGAACGGGAGCCGGCCCGGCACTCCGGGAGCGGGGGAGACCAGCACCCGGTCGCGCGTGATGTCCTCGATCCGCCAGGAGGTGGTGCCGAGCGTGAAGACGTCGCCGACGCGGGACTCGTACACCATTTCCTCGTCGAGCTCGCCGACCCGGCCGCCGCCCTTCTTCGGGTCCGCCCCCGCCAGGAAGACGCCGAACAGTCCGCGGTCCGGGATGGTGCCGCCCGAGGTGACCGCGAGTCGCTGTGCGCCGGGACGCCCCGTGACCGTCCCGGCGACCCGGTCCCACACCACGCGCGGGCGCAACTCCGCGAAGGCGTCGGACGGATAGCGCCCCGCGAGCATGTCGAGCACGGCCGTGAACGCCGACTCGGGGAGCGAGGCGAAGGGTGCGGCGCGGCGCACGACGGCGAGCAGATCGTCCACCTGCCACGTGTCGAGGGCGACCATGGCGACGAGCTGCTGGGCCAGCACGTCCAGGGGATTCGCGGGGACGCGCAGGGACTCGATGGAGCCGGAGCGCATCCGCTCGGTGACCACGGCGGCCTGCACCAGATCCCCCCGGTACTTGGGGAAGACCACGCCCGTGGAGACCGCGCCGACCTGGTGTCCCGCGCGGCCGACGCGCTGCAGTCCGGATGCGACGGACGGCGGCGACTCGACCTGGACCACGAGATCGACCGCACCCATGTCGATGCCCAGCTCCAGACTGGAGGTGGCGACGACCGCCGGCAGCCGGCCCGCCTTCAGGTCCTCCTCGACGAGCGCGCGCTGTTCCTTGGAGACCGAGCCGTGGTGCGCGCGGGCGAGCAGCGCCGGGGCTCCCTGCGCGGCGCCGGACTGGGCCATGATCTCGGCAGGGGGAGCGCCTTCCGGAAGGGTCGTGGCGGAGCCGCGCGCATCGAACGCCGTGCCCATGGCCCGTTCGTACGCGATCTCGTTCAGCCGGTTGCACAGACGCTCGGCGAGGCGGCGGGAGTTGGCGAAGACGATCGTCGAGCGGTGCGCCTGCACCAGGTCCGCGATCCGCTCCTCGACATGCGGCCAGATCGACGGCTTCTCGCCGGAGCCGCCGCCGTCGGCCTCGGCGGCGGGGGAGCCTCCCAGCTCGCCCAGATCCTCGACCGGGACGACGACGGAGAGGTCGAACTCCTTGCCGGACGGCGGCTGGACGATCTCCACCTTGCGCTGCGGCGACAGATAGCGCGCCACCTCGTCCACCGGCCGGACGGTCGCGGACAGACCGATCCGGCGGGCGGGGCGCGGCAGCAGCTCGTCCAGCCGCTCCAGGGACAGGGCGAGATGCGCGCCCCTCTTGGTCCCCGCGACCGCATGCACCTCGTCCAGGATCACCGTCTCGACACCGGTCAGCGCCTCGCGCGTGGAGGACGTCAGCATCAGGAACAGCGACTCGGGCGTGGTGATCAGAATGTCCGGCGGGCGGGTCGCCAGCGCCCGCCGCTCGGCGGCCGGAGTGTCACCGGAGCGGATCCCGACCCGCACCTCGGGCTCGGGCAGCCCCAGCCGCACGGACTCCTGGCGGATACCGGTCAGCGGGCTGCGCAGATTCCGCTCGACATCGACCGCGAGCGCCTTCAGCGGGGACACGTACAGCACTCGGCAGCGCTTTCTCGCATCCGCGGGTGGCGGGGCGGACGCGAGCCGGTCGAGGGCGGCCAGGAACGCGGCGAGGGTCTTGCCCGAGCCGGTCGGCGCCACGACCAGCACGTCCGCCCCCTGCCCGATGGCCTGCCAGGCCCCTTCCTGGGCAGCGGTGGGCGCGCTGAACGCCCCCGTGAACCAGCCGCGGGTCGCGGGGGAGAAGGAATCGAGCGCGGTCCTGGACATGCCCCCATCGTGCACCGCCCCACTGACAATCGTCCGGACCTGCGAGAATGCGCTCATGGCCGAGGGCGAGTGGGCACGTTACTGGCAGCACGAACGGCTGCCCGGCATCGATCTGCTCAGGGCCCGCTACATCCGCCACACCTTTCCCCGCCACAGCCACGAGGGGTATGTCTTCGGCACGATCACCGGCGGAATCGAGGACGTCGGGCTGCCCGGCGGGGTCGTGCACGCCGGACCCGGCACCGTCGTCATGATCAACCCGGAGGTCCCGCACACGGCCAGAGCCGGAGTGCCCGAGGGCTGGGTGTACTGGACGCTGTACCCATCGGCGCAGGTGGTCGCCGAGATCGCCGCGGAGACGACGACGATCCGCGGAACCGCGGGATTCGCCGAGACCGATGTGGAGGACCACCAGGCGGCCCGGCTCATCCGTGAGGTCCACCGCGCCGCCGAGGAGGGCGACGCACTGACCGCCGACAGCATGCTGCGGATCATGGTCGCGCGAATGCTGCGCAACTACGGCAGCGCCCTGCCCCCGCGCGAGCCGCGCACCGCAGGCGCGCGCAGCGCGGCACGCGCTCGTGCGCTGCTGGAGGAGCGGATGGACGATCCGCCCGCACTCCAGGACCTGGCCGCCGAGCTCGGCACCAGCCCGTTCGCGCTGCTGCGGGCCTTCCGCGACAGCTACGGAATGCCTCCGCACACCTGGCTCACCGACGCGCGGGTCCGCCGGGCCCGCCGACTGCTCGACGTGGGCGTCGCACCGGCGCAGGCGGCCGTCGCAGTCGGCTTCACCGATCAGCCGCATCTCAACCGGCACTTCACGCGGATCGTGGGTGTGCCGCCGGGCGCCTACCAGAAGGGCCGCACGGGCGGCGGGACGCAGGGCCGACGAGGCCGCGCGGTCGGAGGAGGGCGCTGAAGCACGCTCCTTCGCGCCTGGCTGACAGCGACGGAGGCTGACGCGAAACGGGTACGGCGACGTCGCGTGAGCGCAATAACGTACAAGACCGGGAACAGGCGGACCACGTAGCCTCCGCGTCGTGGCAGAACAGACAGCAGCAACAGCAGCAGACATACCTGGCGGAGATCCCGGCGGAGGCCCCGCCGGACGCGCGGCGTGCGCGACGGCACGGGAACCCGTATCCGCCTTGGCGAGCATGTCCACCGAGAGCACATCCGCCGAGAGCACATCCGCCGAGAGCACGTCCGCCGAGGATGCGTCCTCGCTCGCCCCCATGCCGGAGTTCGCCCCCACGGCAGACAAGGCCGATTCCGCCGTCGTACGGGACTCCCTCGGTGTCGGTTTCGCCGTCGGCCTGTCCGGCTTCGCGTTCGGGGTGACCGCCGCGGGCGCCGGGCTCAGCGTTCTGCAGGCCTGTGCTCTCAGCCTGCTGGTCTTCACCGGAGCGTCGCAGTTCGCGCTGGTCGGCGCGCTCGCGGCGGGCGGCAACCCGTTCACCGCCGCGGCCGGCGCATTCTTCCTCGGCACCCGTAACGCGTTCTACGGCCTGCGGCTGTCCCAGCTGCTGCGCCTGCCGCGCGCCGTACGGCCCGTCGCGGCGCACTGGGTCATCGACGAGACCACAGCCGTCGCGCTGGCCCAGCCCACACGGCGCGCCGCACGCCTCGGCTTCACCCTCACCGGTCTCACGCTCTACGTGCTGTGGAACCTCACCACGCTGCTCGGGGCGCTCGGCGCCGAGGCGATCGGCGACACCGACGCCTGGGGGCTGGACGCGGCCGGGCCCGCGGTCTTCCTCGCACTGCTGGCACCCATGCTGCGCACGACGACCGAACGGGTGGTCGCGGGCATCGCCGTCGTCCTGGGCCTCGGCCTGCTGCCAGTGCTTCCCGCCGGAGTGCCGGTGCTGGTCGCAGCGCTCGCCGCGCCCGCCGTCCTCTGGGGCGAAGGCCGCAGGATCAGCAACAACCGGAAGGGAACGGACCGTTGAACGTCTGGATCGCGATCGGAGTGACAGCGGTCGCCTGCTACCTGGTCAAACTGGCCGGTCTTCTGGTGCCCGCAGGTGTGCTGGAGCGCCCGGTCGTCCAGCGGCTCGCCGCCCTGCTGCCGGTGGCCCTCCTCGCCGCGCTCACCGCGCAGCAGACCTTCAGCACCGGGGATGCGCTGATCCTCGACGCCCGGGCCGCCGGAGTCGGGGCGGCAGCGGTCGCCCTGATCCTGCGCGCCCCCTTTCTCGTCGTCGTCGCCGCCGCGGTGCTCGTCACAGCGGGTGTACGGGCTCTCGGCGGCTGACACCCTGCGGCACGGGGCGCGCGTCGTCGACAGGACCTTCGGTGCGGAGGTACGGGCCCTGCCCGCTTCGTCGGCGCTCGACGCGGGCGCGGCACGGCGCGGCGTCAGCGCCCTCCTGCCGGCGCCTCCTGCTGCTGCCGCTCGTTTCGGCGCTCCCTGGTCAGCTGTCAGCTGTCAGCGCAGGAGGCGTCCGTGCGCCCGCAGGGTGCGCAGTGCCTCGATCGTGACGATCGGACGCCACTCCAGGGCCGTGCCCGGCGCCCATTGGCGCCACCGGATCGGCCAGCCGCCGTCCTCCTCCTGCTCGGCCGCGAGATGGTCCAGGGACCGCTCCATCTCCTCGTCCGTGAACCAGCGCCGCGCCAGGGAGTCGGGCACGCGCGCGTAGTCGTGCGGAAAGTGGTACTCGCCCGGTGCGTAGCCGTCCGCGACCCGGTACGCGTCGAGCCGGTCCGGGTCGAGCACCGCGAGGCGCTGCTCGCGCACGAGCCGCCCCAGGCGGTCCGCCGCCTCCTCCGCGCGGGCGCGGTCCGGGACGCCGTCGAGGAACGCGATGGCCGCCTCGAACTCGTACGGATGCGACTTCTCCAGCGCGTCGACCGCGGCCCAGCAGAAGTCGGTCGCGCGGAACAGCCACGCGTGCCACACCTGGTTGCGGTGGAGCAGACCGACCACCGGGCCGGTGGCCAGCAGCTCGCTCGGCGGATCGGACACGATCGGGATGAACGGCGCCGTCGGATAGCCGCGCTGCGACGGGTGGATCGCGGGCAGCGCCCCGTCCCGGGTGGCCACGTCCGTGAGGTAGCGGCACATCCGCTCCACCCGCAGCCCGCCGCAGCGCCCGATGGAGTCCAGGACCCGCAGCGCGTGCGCCGTGTGCAGCGGCTGGCTCACCGGGCCGCGCAGATCGGGTTCGAGTGCGTGGCCGTAACCGCCGTCCTCGTTGAGATACGCGGTCAGCGCGGCCTCGACCGGCTCCGCTCCGGCGCCCAGGAAGTGGTACGCGAACCGCCGCTGCTCGAGCACGCGAGCCGTCAGCCAGATGAAGTGCTCGGCCCGTGCCAGGGGTGTTCCAGCCATGCTCCGACGGTAGGGCGGAAAGGGCTTTCGGCAAGGCGGACGGACATGGCTGCACTCTCACGGGCTGGATACTGGTGTCATGCGGTTGACGATTTTCTGGGAGCGGATGGCAGAGCACTTCGGCGCGGCGTACGCCGACTCCTTCGCGCGCGATCATGTGATGGCGGAGCTCGGGGGCCGTACGGTGCACGAGGCGCTGGATGCCGGCTGGGAGACGAAGGACGTCTGGCGCGGGGTCTGCGCCGCCGTCGGCATTCCCGCGGACAAGCGATGAGCCACGGGGTTGTCCACAGGTCCCGCCGGCTGTTGCGCCGGTAGGCGAGACTTGCTCCGTGGCATCGACTGACGAGTCCGTCCAGGACGAGAACTTCCCGATGGCCCGGCCCCCGGCGGCCGGGCCGTCCGATGACGGCGCGCGAGGGCCGGCGGG
>NZ_JBSGZO010000155.1:0-17228 GCF_053611045.1 Streptomyces sp. NPDC054841
GCCCGGCTCCGCACCACAGGTCACCACAGGTCCGCTCCGCGGGCGGTCACGCCGCCGCCTGCGGAGCGGCCGAGCCGGCGACGCGGGGGTGTTCCGTCCCGCTTCCTCGACATGCTCCTCGGCACCGAGTCCTCCCCGCCGACAAGGGGGTGTTCGGTGGGAGAAGCCTCTCGCGGAGTGGACCGAGGCGTCCTCCCCGCCGACGCGGGGGTGTTCCGGATCTGGTCCATGACGAGGGCGAGTTCGTCCGGGCTTCCGGCGCGCCTGGCGCGCCTGGCGTGCCCGGCGGACGCCGATGGCGGCGCGGTCGAGGTGTTCGTACTTCAGCGTGCCGAAGAACCGCTCGACTACGCCGTTGGTCTGGGCTCCTCACCCGTGTGCGGACGTGACGGAACAGCGGGTTGTCGCCGGCGAACGCGTCAGCGAAGGTCACGCCAAACAGGTCTGCAGAGGTCAGGGTCACGAACCGACAACTGCACAACGATGCCGGCCATCCACCCGCGGCCTGCGTGCCGGGCGCATTCGTGCCGACCACGCAGGAGGCAACACGGACCGACGAGGGGGGGCGTATCGCCGGACCCTCGCCCTTCGGCGGCGTTCCGTGCCGTGTCGGATCCGGTCATCGGGTGGCGGTCCTGATGCTCGCTTCCTGCACCTGTGGGATTATGATGATCGCGAGGGTCCGGGTACTGCATCCCCCGTCGGTATCCGGGCCCTTCATTTCTCGCCAGGTCCTGGCCGGTTGTTCGCCACCGACACGAACGGTCCTCATGAGATCCGTCTCCGACCAACCTTCGGTGGCTTCCCCAGCGTTGACCGACACAGTTCAGCAGGAGCCCGGTGCACCCGGGTCCCTGCTGCTGTGCGGGCTCGCCCCGCCCCACCCCCGTGGGGGCAGAGCGAGCCCGGTCATGGGCGCCCGGTCACGAGGTGGACACGGACGGTTGTGAGGGCCGGGGAAGGTGCCGTGCCAGGTGCTTGGCCACGTCGATCACGGTGCGGTCGGCCAGGTAGGGGCCGATGATCTGGATGGCCAGCGGCAGGCCGTCGGCGGTCTTCCCCGCGGGCATGACGAGGGCCGGGAGTCTGACGTGGCCAGCCAGATTCAGCCACGCCGTCTGGTCGAAGTACGGGCGTCGCTCGCCGTCGACGGTGATGAACCGTTCGGGAACCGGTGTGGACGTCTGGTCGGCGACGGCCGTGGAAGGAACGGCCGGTGTGATGACGACGTCATGGGTGGCGAAGTAGTCCGCCCAGCGGCCTCGCAGCTTCTCGCGTTCCTCGTTCGCGCGCAGCCAGTCCCGGTGCCGCATCGTGCGCGAGTGCAGGAAGAGGCCGCTCGGGTCGTCGACGGGAATCTTCTCGGCGGCGGCGATGTCGTCGGCGAAGCCGGCGTCGGTGGCGGTGGCGCTCGCCGTTGCGTACATGAGCCGTTGGAAGAGCTTGTCGCTGTCGGCGAGTGGCACGGGCCGCGTGCTGTGGTCGACGGTGGCACCTGCGAACCGCAGGAGCTCGGAGACCTGGTCCAAGAGTCGGCGGATATGTTCGTCGACGTGGCAGTACGGGTCGTCCTGCCACATCCCGAAGCGGTAGTCCGCCAGCCGGCTTCGCCTGGGCGCCGGGAGTTCGATCCTCCAGGCGGCGGCCTCGGCCGGGGCCGGGGTCGCCAGGACGTCGAGGAGGGCGTCGAGGTCGTCGGCGTTCCGGGCGATGGGGCCGAGGGTGAGCATGTCGGAGCTGGAGAGCCACCCCGGTGGCCGAGGGACGTGTCCCCGGGTGGGGACGATGCCCCCGCTGGGGCGCAGCGCGTACACACCGCAGTAGGCGGCCGGGAGGCGGAGGGAGCCCGCGAGGTCGGAACCGAGTTCGAGGCTGGTCATGCCCGTGGCGACGGCTGTGGCTGGGCCTCCGGAGGATCCGCCCGGGGTCTTGGCGTCGTCGAACGGGTTCTTGGTCCTGCCGAAGATCGGGTTCGAGGTCTGCAGGTCCTGACACATGACCGGGACGTTCGTCTTGCCGACGATCACGGCCCCGGCGGAGCGGAGGCACGCGACGGCATCCGCATCCCGGCCGGGGACGTGGGCGGTGAGGTCGGGTGAACCGCAGGTCGTGCGGAGACCCTTCGTCTCCAGAGCGTCCTTGACCGTGAGGGGCAGGCCGTGGAGTGCGCCGAGCGGCTTGCCCGTCCTGGCCATGTGGCGGTCGGCCTCGTCGGCCGCCGCGCGTGCGCCGTCGGCGTCCAGGGTGATCACGGCGTTGAGGTCCGGATTGGTTTCGGCGATGTGCTGGAGGTACTGCTCCAGCAGAGCGCGGCTGGTGATCGTGCGCCGGCGCAGCGCGTCGAGTTGCTCGCGGGCGGGAGCCAGGTGCAGGTCGGTGCGCGGGGGCGGCGCGCCACCCGCGCGGGAGCGTGCAACCGCGGACATGGTGGCCATGGACGCCGCTGCGGCGATGGCCGTGGAGGCGATGAGCAGGGTGCGACGGAGGATCACGAACGGGCTCCTGAGGTGGGGCTACGGACGTCGGAGGCATTGCTCGCGGGGGGCGTGAAGTACGCGGCGACGCGCTGGAGGTGCAGCAGCTCGTCCTCTGTGGTGGCGAGGGCGAGCTTGGCGTCGGCGAACTCGGCTGGGCTGTGGACGAGTTCATCCGCCGCGTGCCGGCCGAGGGCGGCGCGGATCTGGTCGGCGGTGACGGCTGCGACGAACTCGGTGCCCGACAGCCCTTCGGACGCGCGGCGGGCTTCGGCCTGCACCCGCACGGCCGGATCGAGGTAGCGGCGCATCAGTTTCTGTCCCTGACGGATCTCGACTCGGCGGCGCAGCAGGGGGAAATGGGCGCTGCGGCCGCGCAGGACGTCCTGGCCCTGGCGGGCCGGGCGGCGCAGCGTGATGCTGGGGTCGGCCTGGTCAAGAGCGGACCACAGTCGGCCCAGGCGCCGGTAACGGATGTGCGCGATGGCCCAGTCGCGGACGCCGGTGGCACGCCGGGCGACGGTGGGGATGAGATAGCCGATCTGGGTGAGCGTCGCGCCGATGTCCCCGCAGGCCCAGGCGAAGTCGTTGAGGTGGCTGACGCTGAACCCGGCCTCGGCCCCAATGATGCCGGCGATCCGGATGCCGCTGTATCCGAGGGTGATGACCGCGCCGACGGTCACGAGACGCAAGCTGAAGGCGATCGACCGGTTCGTGGCGCTGCGCGCATAGGTCCAGCAGGACAGTGCCAGGTAGATCTCGGCGACGCTGTACGTCCCGAAGTACAGCAGCACGTAGGTCTGGAAGACGGGGTCGTGCGCGTAGTACAGGGAGAAGTCGGTGGGCCGGGTGGCGGCCGGGGTGAGCGACGCGAACAGAACCGCCATGGTCGCGATGACCGCCAGGGCCGCGACGAGCAGGAGTCGGCTACGCCGGCGCGCTTCCGGAGGCGGCTTCGACCAGTGTGCGAGGACGGTCGCCTGGAGGGCGAGGACGACGATCACGAAGCCCTGGGCAATCGGCACGACGATGTTCGGGACGCCGAAGATGCCGTCGATGCGCACCCACACCCAGGTGAGGGAGACCGCGTAGCTGAGCGCGGAGAAGCAGTACGTGAAGGCCAGCGCGACGAGCGCCGGGTCGCGGCGGCTCTTGCCCAGGTCACGCACCAGGATGAGGAATCCGGTGCCGGCGATGGCGAGGCACAGGGGGTGGAGGATGTCTTTCACGGGGCCCTATTCGGTCAGCGCAGCAACGTGCGGGCTATCGGGTCGACTTCCCGGCAATCCGGCGTGCGGGACGCGCTCACGTGCTCCTGCAGGAGAGAGCCCAGCATCTCGGCCTCGAACTCCTCCGGTTCGTTGTAACGGGTCCGCCCCAGGACGAGCTGCACCGTGGCGGGATCGATGTCGGTGATCAGACCGCCGAGGCTGCCGGCCTCGAGCGGGGCGTTACCCCGGTGGCGCTTGAGCATGTGACCGAACTCGTGGCCCACGATGATCTCGGCGTGCGCCCGGCTGACGGCCGTGTCGTAGAACACGTAATCGGTGTCTCCGGTGGCGAGCCACAGACCGCACGGTGCCGAGGCGTCGAGGGAGTCGGGGTCGGCCGGGTCGGAGGCGAACGGCATGAGCCGGATCGACCGGCCGAGGCGCTTCTCCATGAACGGCACCAGGTCCAGGATGCTGTCGACAGCAGGCAGGTCGAGGCTCGCGACGAACTCTCTGTTCCGGCGCTCGGCCTTGTCGGCGTCGCGGTCGGGTCCGCGGTTACGACGGTTGAGCCACACGGAGCTTCTCCTTCTCCTGGAGACACCAGTCGCCGGTCACGTCGAATCCCTTGCGGGGTCGTCGGGCAAGCCTTCCTCCTTGCGTACGGCTTCGAGGGCTGCCAGGACCTTGCGTTGTCCGGCGGCGGACACGCCCATCGACCGCAGCGCGATCTGCTCGACCCCGTTCTCCTTCAGTTTTCGCAGGATCTCGAACTGTGTCGTGATCTTCCGCGTGACCTCGTCCTCGACGAAATAGGCGGCCTCCACGCCGAAGAACCGGGCGAGGAGCGGAACGATGGTGATGGTCGGGGTCCGCTTGCCCGCACGGAGCAGGCTGATGTGGGACCGCGTGTAGCTGTCCTCCCCGTACGACGAGATCGTGCGAGCCACATGGGCGTTGGTGTACTCCTCCGCCCCCGGAGGACGCACCCGATCGAACAGGAAGTTGAGGCGGTCGCTGAACGGAGCGCCAGGGCCTGGGACGGGAACTGGTCGAGCTGTCTCCGGCGCATTGGGACCATCTCCTGGTTCCACCACTGCACCGCCTCCCTGCCCTCGGGCGTGACTATAGTTGACGCTCGTTGTGCGTAACTATAGTTGACGCGCCGGAAAAGGGAAGCCGTCGGCCCCTTCGTGGCCATGGGGATGTCACGGACTGCGCCGTCGGCGGGCCGAGTTCGTTCGATCGCGCGCTGCAACACTGGACCAAGTCCCTGACTTACAGGTCGCTTCTTATGGCAGGCGTCGGCCGTTGAACGCTTCATGGCGGACTTGGCGACGCGGCTGGTGCCGGACGAGTTGTGGATGCTGTTTCGGCGAGTGGTGCCGCCGACTGAGGTGATGCGGCCCCGGGGCGGCGGGCGACGGCGTGCGGGTGACCGCCGGACGTTGGCGGCGATCATCGCGAACGGCGGGCGGTGAGAAGACAGTTCATCCGTCGGTTCCGGCGACAGCTGGTCCAAGACCGGCCGGGAGGTGGGACACGGCCAGCGCAAGCGCCTCCTCGACAGTGTCGACCTCACCGATCGTGCTCTGCTCCGACAAGGTGGTCTGAACGCAGTAGCGACCGTCCTTCAAGGGAACGACGACAATTTTGACAGCGGCCGGAAACCCTGTGCAGGCGCTGAAGCCGAGCCTCCACATGCTGGAGAACGGGTACAGCTGCCGCAACTGCGGAATGGAGTGCGCGGCCTCCAGCAAGGGGCGGTACCCCGGGTAGGTCCATCGAGTCGCCACGTCTTCCAGCATCTGACGCCATTGCACGGCGACTGCGTCAGCGGGGCCACGTTCGTGTGCTTCGGCCAGCTCGCTGGAGCGCAGGAACGGAAGCAGTTGACGCATCTCCCGCAGAGAGGCCCCCTGTCCCCACACGACACCCGCCCTTACCACGTCGTACGGGTCCGTGGTCCACCCCTCGATCAGCGCGACACCCATGCTCAAGCCGGACACCCAGCACCAGCGGCTGCCCTCCCCGGTGCGGACCTCTACGACCAACGGCTCGCGATCAGGGACCGAGGTGGCCAGTCCTGCCCTGTGAGTCGGACGCCAGTGGTCGGGCACCACAGCAAGTGGCGTGCCTGCTTCGGCGGCCACAAGCTCCAGCACGGCTGCGAGGCTTCCCTCTGCTGCGAAATCGAGGTGCGGGTTCGGATCCACCGTCCCAGTGTGCTGCTACCCGGCATCGAAAAGAAACGGCCTCCTGGGAGCCGGCATTCGGGACGTCAGTCACGCACGGAGTCTGCCGCGGTGGGGACTCCGGGAGCCCGGCACGCGGTGGAACAGTAGTCACACATCCCGCGGCCGGCGCAGGACTTCGCGGGCCGGAGAACTACGCTCGACAGTGCGGACCCTGACCGGACGCGGGACTGCGCGGGGGAGGAGCCGCGCCCGTCGACAACCTGCGGGCCGCCGTGACGAAGCTGGTCAACGCCACCTTCGCCGCCCGCGACACCGCATGGTGGGGCCGGGGCACCGCCTGCGCCTCGGACTCGAAGAAGTTCGGCTCCTGGTCCTCGAACTTCATGACCGAGTACCACGCCCGCTACGGCGGGAACGGCGTGATGATCTACTGGCACGTCGAGCGGAAGAACGTCTGCATCTGCTCACGGCAATCACCAAGGAGTGATGGACATGCCCCTTCTCCCCTACGACGCCGTGCTCTGTGACGTCGACGGAGTACTCCGGCACTGGCCCGCTGCCGACACGCTTGAACAAGCCCACGGATTGCCCGTCGGGGCCCTCGCCGGCGCAGCCTTTGCACCGGCCCGTCTGCAACCCGCCATCACCGGCGAGATCACCGACGAGCAATGGCGGTCGGCGGTCGCGGCCGACCTCGCCGACCGTTGCGGATCAAAAGACCGGGCCACGCTGCAGTCTCGGCCTGGTCGCATCTCGTTCCGGTAGTCGACCAAGAGGTTGTCGCGCTGCTCAGACAGGTGCGCAAAGTCGCGTCCGTCGCGCTCCTGTCCAACGCGACCACCCGGCTGGAGCAGGACCTTGCCCGACAAGGACTTGCTGACCTGGCCGACACCGTCGTGAACACAGCCCGCGTCGGCATCGCAAAACCCGATCCACGGGTCTACCACATCGCAGCAGAACACCTCGGAGCCGCGATCAACCGCTGCCTGTTCATCGACGACACCGAAGCCAACGTCGTGGCGGCCCGCGAAGCCGGCATGACTGCTCTCCACTACCGACAGCTCGACGATCTACGCCTCGCACTCTCGCCGCTACTTAACGGGCCGAACTCCCAGACCCAGGAGCTCTGAACGCGAGGGCAATCGGACAGTTCCCATACCCGACTCCACCACTACCGGTGTCGTCGGACTTCCGGACCCGCACGCTGCACAACGTCCTGGACGGCACGATCAACCGAGCGATCGGCACGACGGCTGGCAGGCCGTACACCACGGAAACTTCAACGGCCTGATCGTCCTGGTCGAGTTGCGGGAGCAGGCCGGGGAACGGGACGGCTCGTGTGGTTACCTCGGGGGCGCATTCGGGCGGGATGATCCTGTCCCGCGTGAAAACTCGGGTTATGGTCGATGACCTGCAGCTATTCCCTGCGAGGCAGTCGCTGTCTCGGGCATGATCGATGGTCATGCGGTGGTCATGGATCTACCTGCTGGCACGCCGGTCGCTGGAACTGGCGGGCTTGAGACTGCTGGGCGGCGCAGCGAGTGACGTGGAACTGCTGGTGTTGCGGCACCAGCTTGCGGTGCTGCAGCGCCAGGTTGGCCGGCCGAAGCTGGAGCCGGGCGACCGGGTCCTGCCGGCGGCCTTGTCGCGGCTGTTGCCCAGGGGGCGCTGGAGCAGCTTCTTCGTGACCCCGGTGACGCTCCTGCGCTGGCACCGTCAGCTGATCGCGGAGGCGTGGACCTACCCCCACAAGCGATCTGGCCGACCGCCGATACCCGAGGAGACGGGGGAGTTGATCCTGCGCGTTGCTCGCGGGAACCCGCTGTGGGGCCATCGGCGCGTGCGGGGGGAGCTGGCCCGGTTGGGCATTGCTGTCTCTGCGGCGACCGTCCGGGCAGTCCTGCGTCAGGGCAAGGTCCCGCCCGCGCCGCAGCGGGCGCGCGATACCGGGGCTTCCTTCCTGCGGGCACAGGCGTCCGGGCTGTTGGCCTGCGACTTCTTCCATGTCGACACCGCGTTCTGCAGGCGGCTGTACGTGCTGTTCGTCATGGAGGTCCAGTCGCGACGAGTGCACATCCTCGGCGTCACCGCGCATCCGAACTGGGACTGGGTGACACAGCAGGCGAGGAACATGATGTTGGCCCTGGAGGACCGGGCCAACCGGTTCCGATTCTTCCTGCGCGATCGGGACGGGAAGTTCTCCGATACGTTCGACGCTGTGCTGGCTGGCGCGGGTGTGCAGGTTTTGCTCTCCCCGCCGAGATCGCCGAAGGCAAACGCCTTCGCCGAGCACTGGGTCGGCACCGTCCGCCGCGAGTGCACCGTCCGCCTGCTCATCATGAACGAGTGGCACCTACGCACCGTCTTGGACACCTGCACCGGCCACTACAACCGGCATCGGCCCCACCAATCCCTCCAGCAGCGACCTCCCGAGGCCGAGGAGTGCCACAGACGCCGCGTCGGGCAGCCTTGTCCGGGTCCGCTTTCGGCGAGGAGGGATCCCAGGTCTCGGGCAGGAACAGCCGCCAGTCGACCGCCGCCGAGGCGTGGTCGGACGCCAGGTGCAGCGAGACGCCCACCTGGCAGTTGGTGACCTTGCCCGCGGTGCCCGTGTACTGCCTCGACACGCACGCCGATGCGGTCCCGTCCTTGAGGAACCCGGTGTCGTCGAAGACCAACGCACTCGGCCGGATGACCGTCTCCATCTTCCAGGCCAACCGGGCCCGGACATGCGCCGGATCCCACGGGCTGGTGGTGATGAAGTGGGCCAGGGCTTGCCGGTTCCCGTCACTACTAGGGCGTGTTGTGAAAGTGGATCAAGGTCTTGAGTAATCGCGTGCTGTGGAGTCGGACGGACTGACATACTCCGCGCCGTGACGACTGACCACGGCTCCGGCCCGACTCTGACCATCGGCGAGCGCGACACCGATCTCAACGACCGATTGACCGAGGAATTGGTCGCCTTCAACACAGCCGCCACAGGTGCGACTGACCGTGGAACGTTCTCGGTCAAGGTCACCGATGAAGCAGGTGAACTGGTCGGCGGGCTGGCCGCGTGGACTTGGGGCGGCCTCTGCGGCATCGAGCTGCTGTGGGTTCGCGAGGACAGCCGTAAGGACGGGTGTGGTAGCAGGATCCTGCAGGCAGCTGAGACGGAGGCACGGCGACGCGGTTGCGATCGTGTCGCCGTCTCCTCTTTCACCTTCCAGGCTCCCGGCTTCTACCAGCGCCACGGCTATGCCGAGACCGGTCGGACCCTGGGTATCCCTGGAGGGAACGCGGACGTGCACCTGTTCAAGTCGCTGACCGATTCGACGCCGTCGTGCCAATCGTAGGCGTGCTGGTCACAGCCATTCGTTGATGGCCGCGACCAGCACCGTCGCTTCGTAGCGGACCGCGAGTTTCTCGTATCTCGTGGCCACGGCCCGGTGGCGCTTCAGCCGGTTGATGCCGCATTCCACCGCGTGGCGCTCCTTGTAGTCGTCCTTGTCGAACTTGGGCGGGCGGCCGCCGCGCGTCCCGAGCTTCTTGCGGTTGCGGACCTGGTCGGCCTTCTCCGGGATCGTGCATCCGCCCGCGTCTGCGGAGGTAGGCCCGGTTCGCGCGGGAGCCGTACGCCTTGTCCGCGCGGACCTTGTCCGGCTTGGTCCGTGGCCGGCCAGGGCCCATGCGGGGCACCCGGATACCCTCCAGGACCGGCAGGAACTGCGGGCTGTCGTGCCGCTGCCCGGCGGTGATCAGCAGCGGCAGAGGCTTTTGGCCCTGCTCCACGGCCAGGTGCAGTTTGGTGGTCAGCCCGCCGCGCGACCGCCCGAGGCCGTGGTCGTCGGGCTCGGTGAAGACTCCGCCGGGAGGCTCCTTCTGCAGTGCCCCTTTTTACGCGCGCCGGCGGCGTGCTGGTGAGCCCGGGTGACCGTGGAGTCCACGCTCACGTCCCATGTGATCAAGCCCTTCGCGTCGGCCTCGGCCTGCAGCTGCACGAAGATCCGCTTCCAGGTACCGTCCCGTTGCCAGCGTCGGAGTGAAGTAGGCCGCCGACGAGGTGCCCGTGGCCCGGGTCCTTTTCCGACGGCCCCTTCCCGAACGGTGCGGGCTAGTTTCCCAGCACACCGCTCTCCAGTGATCTTTTCCGGGTGGATGAGGTCGCTCGTCCCGCGTGGATGTCCTCGTGGCAAGGCCGGCAGACGACCAGGGTTTTACGTCGTCTCATTGCCATCAACTTCACCCACACGGGGCGCTCGGCTCGGCCCTGTTGCTTGAGATCGGCGAGTTTCCGGATGTGATGGACCTCAACCCGGCTCGTTGAGCCGCATATCTCGCAGCAGTCCGCGAGGAGCCGCTTCACCAACTCGGTGGTGCTGATGTGGTTGGGTTTCAACGGCTCTCGGTCGGCCATTACCGCTGTGCGCTGCCGTTTGAGCGGGATGCCGCCGAAGCGGGCAACCAGCGCCTTCTTCTCACCTTCGCGCTCGACGATGACTTCAAAGCATTTTCGAGGGCCGTCCGGGGTGTCGATGGTCGCCTTGTACTTGCGGGCCATCTTCGTGACGGTCGATCTGTGCTTCGACGCCAGTGTCTTGAGCATGGACGTCTCCATCACCCATTGCAGGCGGTTTAAGCGGGCGACGTCCTGGGCGAGAAGGTAGTACTGCACGAGTCCCCGGTACTCGGCTTGGTATGTCGCCACGATTGAAAAATCGCTGTCGTGGAGAAGCACACCACGGAGTTTCGGCTTCCCGCCACCCATGTAGGAGGCACAACGCTGCCGGATTACCTCGCGTGGCACGAAAAGCCCGATGGCACCGTTGACGGAGCGTCGTGGTCCCGTGAGCTTCGTGTCGCATCGCTGGGCTTTTACCTCATAGCCGAGGAAGCGCGCCGCCTGGCTGGTGGCGTGCGTGACCAGGGTCTTGGATTCGGAGAGTTCCAGCCGGAGTTCATCCAGAAGGAATGCCGTGATCCGCGCCTTGATCCCCTCGGCTTCGTGCTTGGGCCCAGCGAAACCGAGCAGCCAGTCGTCGGCATACCTGACATACCGTAGGCGCCGAAAGCCTGGATCATAGGGGTCTTTGCTCGGCAAGCTCCGCATTTGGAGCCGGAGTTGCCGTACTGCGGCGCGATCTCCGCGCCGCTTCGCCCAGTACATCCGGCTGTCGAGCCGATGGTACTCGGGATGATGCCGTCGTTTTCTGCCGCGGTTGTATTCCGGCAGCAGCTTCTGCTCAATGAACCGATCGAGCCTGTCAAGATAGATGTTGGAGAGGACGGGCGATGCCACACCCCCTTGGGGAGCCCCACTCAGCGTGGCGTTCCACCGCCAGTCTTCCAAGTATCCGACCCTGAGCATGGCCCGGATCAGCCGCAGGAACCGGCCATCGTGGATCTTCTCCCCGAGGATCGTGAGCATGACCTCGTGGTCCAGGCTGCCGAAGCAGTCGGAGATGTCTCCCTCGATGAACCAGCGCGTTCCGGTCCAGTACTTCACCACGTCCTGCAACGCGGTGTGACAGCCCCTCTTGGGGCGGAACCCGTGAGAGCGATCGGAGAATTGGACGTCGTAGTACGCCTCCAATAACAGACGTACGACCTCGGCGACCAGTTTGTCCGACCACGTCGGCAGGCCAAGCGGGCGCTTCTTCTTCGCACCGCCTTTCTTGTCAATGTAGACCCGCTTGACGGGCGTCCATCGATACGACTCCGACCGCAGTGTGCCGATGATCGTGTCAATCTTCGCCCGTGACATGCCGTCCACGGTCTCCCCGGTGACCCCAGGCGTCATTGCACCGGAATTCCGGTAGATGCGCCCATAGGCCATCAGAAAGAGCTGCGGATTAAACAGCTGCCGGTAGATCCTTTCCAACGGCAGGCTTCGCCTGCCGCGTTCCCGGATGACGTCCAGCACCGTTTCGGCGCTCTGCATTGCGCATACCTCCCCTTACTGGACGTCGAGTTCACCTGTGCCCCTTCGCCCTCATTCCGGCTTTCCCGGACTTCACGGCCGGTCGCAACTCCGGCGACTACTATGGGCACTCCGTCGCCGTAGGGCTCGCGCCCCGTAGGCGATCCCGTGGTACGTCTTCGCTGTACGTATCGAGCACGACGTAGGCCGCCCACTCATCTCCTTGACCGCCCTCACTGGGCGACGCCCCTCTCCTTGGAGGTTGCCGTCCGAACCCGTTCTTCAGAGCCCGGCAAGGAAAGGGCACCGGTTTCAGGTATCGTTCCGGTGAGTTTCTATTTTTGCCGCTGGAGATTGGGCTTCAAGCAATCCAGCCTTGGCCATATCGCGCGGGTCTTGCGGTCCTCCGCCCTGGATACCTCCAGACGGCCACCGCTTTCCTGACATGCTGTTGTCCCCTTCGGCTTTCGCCTCCAGGTAAGTCAGGCGACCCAGAAACATTCCTCCAAGTTCCTCCCGAGTGAGTCGGGGATACAACGAAGCGCCTCACGGCGCACAGAAGGCATACACCCGGTCCCAGGAAGGGAAGTCGGCGGGCATGGAGCGCCACTTGATGCCGTTGTCGGTGACGTACCGGATCGCGTCGAGTATCACGCGGTGGCAATAGCCCTCCGGCTGCCCGCCCCGGCCCTCCAGCCAGGCCGGCACCGGCATCGCTTCCCGCACCACTGCCCACTCCGCGTCCGTCATGTCCGACGGATACACCGGCACCCTCTCCGGGCGGTCGGCCGCGTTCCCGAACCTGTGCGCGAGGCAGTCGCACGACGACACGCGGGAGTTGGACGAGACGGGGACCGTCACGCAAGACTGGAACAACAGGGCCTCCTGGCACTCGAGTGGTCGCAAACCCGAGCTACCAAGGGGCCCTGTACTCATGCATCCACCCGGCCGAGATCACCCGGCCAAGGACCGTGTTCGATCGGAACCGTCCTCATGATCGATAGAGATACGGCTTCTCAACCAAGCCCTGAACAAGGTCTATGGGCAGGTGAAACGCCTCGAACGAGGCGACCCTGGGCCAGGCGAAACGATGGAGACCGCAGCCCAGGCCCAGTACGAGGTCTGGGACATCCTCCGGGCTATGAGAACTACCATGCGTCACGACCTCGCTGTGACGCCTGAAGAATCAGGTTGAGTGAGACGGGCGCAGGTCGGCTGTCTCACTCAGCCCGAGGGTGTGACGTATGTGGCCGTGGCCTCGACGAGCGAGCTGAACTTGCTGCGGATCCATGGACCTGTGGTGGTGCCGGGGGGGACAGCTGGAAGGACTCCTCGAATGTGGCGTAGGTGTCGCCGGCGATGTGGCGGCTTTGCGCTCATTCTCTGGTAGCAGTGACAGTGCCATGACGAGCTGGGTAAGCAGAGCGATGCGGGGGTAGGCCGTACGGTCCGGGAGCGGCCCTACCCGAAGGAGCATCGCCGCTGCCAGGGCTGCCTACAGGAGCAGCTGGCGAAGAAGAAGGCGCGGGTCGAGGCGTGGCTCATCGAGGTGACCGTGTGCGCCGACGACGACTGCACGGCGCGGATCGGGCCAAGAGAGCGGCGTGGGCCTGGCTCAAGGAGCCTGCCTGGCTGCTGCGTCCGGAGCGTACAGACCTCCCGGCTCGATGTGGTGGCCTGACTGGGCGCGCCGGTGTCCGCCGTGCGAGAAGGCGTACGACGCGGAGCAGGAGCGCCGGTGGGCTGAGAATCAGGCCGGTACGAGCAGCAGGGGCGGGAGCGCCGGGAGGCCGAGGCTCAGCAGGCCGAGGAGCGCCAGCGGTGGGCCGCGGCGGCGCTCGTCGACCCGGACGTCCTGGTCCTCGACCCGGTTATCCGGGCAGAGGCGTGTCTCACCAGCGGACCTGTGTCCCTCCAGAGCTTGCGGAAGGAGTCCACTCCGTCGAGTGACGTTGTCTCTGTCCGGAGGTGTCGCTTCGTGATTCAAGCGGCTGCGGGACCACCAGGGCGGCTTCTCGGTGTCATCTTCCCAGAAAGATCAGTAACCGCTATCTTCCCCGCCATGGGCGAGTGGGGGATGCAACTCAGAAGGCGCGGCTGCTGGTTCTCCTGGCAGAACGTGGAGGAACTGGTCAAGATCCTGGAAGAGGAAGTTCCTCATGGCCAACTGGTCATATCCCGCAGGGAGGTGTCGGTCTCGACTGATCAGAACGGCGTGCGGTGGAAGAAGACGCAGGCGCGTCAGTGGACCGAACTTGATGCCTTCAAGACCGATATGCAGGGCACTCAGGTGATTTCGGATCTGGTGATCGAACGCCGATCACCGGCAGCCGACACCCTCAGAATCACCATCGAGATCGGTAAGCCGACCCGCACTTGGCGCCCATTCGGCAGGCAGCCCTTCGCGGTATGCCATCTCAGCGGCGGCAGCACCTCGTGGCAGCAAGGGGCTGGTCACCGGATCGCCGAGACGTTCACTCAAGCACGGTTCCTCGGCCGCCGTCTGACCAAGTGGCTCGACCGCCTGGAGCTGCTGTGCATCCTGGTCGCCTTCACGAGCTTGGTCTACTACCCGTCCGGGACCGGTGGGACCATCGGCGCCGCAGCCTTCTTGATGGGGATTGCCGCGTACCAGATTGACAAAAACCTGACCCGATCGATCTTGCTGAATGAGCCAAAGCGCTTGCAGGGCTTCGTCGCCCGAAGGAGTGCAAACCACCGTGTGACGGGTGGCAGCCAGCGAGAGGTCTTCCTCTTCGTCATGAGCGTCTTGGGTGCGGTCGCCGGGGTGATCGGCACGATCGTTGCGATCGTCACCTATCTCTTCCCGCGCGGCTGAGGACGCTGGTGGCAGTGCCCTGTCGGGCCGGCTCGGCCCGCAGCCGCTCGTTGTCGAGGGTGAGGACCTGGGCCTTCTGGGCGAGCGTGTCGACGGACCGGCGGAGGTCGGTGATCTCTTCGTGGCGGGCGTGACGTGCTTCGCGGAGTTCGCCCTGGAGTTCGCGGATGCGCTCGCGCAGGGTCGCGGGAACGTCGGGGCCGCTGGTGTTCGTCGACGCGCTGTCGGAAGGTCTCCAGTGTCTCTCGGGTCGAATGTGAGCTGCCGTACAGTTCGTTCAGCGGCAATCAGTGCCTCGGCGCGTAGCGTAATGCCGCGGACCCGGGCTCGTTGGAGGCCGAGACGCGCTCTCGCCCTGTACGGCGTCCAGACGACAGCGGCCGCGGCCGCATGCTCGCCGCAATGGCGGCCGCCACCACGCCGCCCGGAGCTGTCACCGTCATTGCCCCCGGTGCGTACGAGGTCGCGGCCTTCCTCCGCCCCCAGCCGGTTTCCCCGTATCCGGTGTCCGGGCCGGTTCGGAACGCGTCGAGAGGCGCCAGCCACGGCTGGCGCCCCTGGCGGTCTCTGCCGATATTGCCTGCCGGACTGTGTGCTGCTGCCTTTCTCGACCAGGCGTTAGCCCGTGTCAGGTTTCGGCCGTCATGGGGTGCTCGGGTCCAGTGCGACCCGAGCGCCGCGTCGGAGCAAGCTCCGCGGTCGCGGTCGCGTCTATGCGCCGAGGCTCCCCATGACGGCCTTGAGCGCTGTGGCGAGTGCCTGGTCCGCCGCGACGGGTAGATCGGGGACCACTCCGACGCCTTCCCAGTTGGTGCCGGTGACGCTGTTGATGGTCCGGGCGGTCGGCACGGTCACGAGGATATGTTCGGTTACCACGTGGCGAGCTGTTGGATGCGCGCCGCCCCGTGTCGTCTCACCGACGAGGATGGCCCGGCCGTGTGCCTGAAGGGTATACGCCACGTCTTCGCCCCCGGAGAACGTGATCGCGCTGGTGAGCACATAGACCGGGCGGTCCGCGTAGCGCGGCGCGGGAAGGTGCGCGGTCGTCCAGAACTGGCGTGTGGTGCCGGTGGAGCGTTCGTAAATGTCGTTGAGGTGTACCTGGTCGTCGCGGAAGAAGTAGCTGCACCACATCGCTGCCCCTTCCGGTGCCCCGCCGCGGCATGCGCGCAGGTCCAGGATGAGCGCGGAGCTGTGGGCGACCAGTTGCATGGCTGCGCCGATGGCGTTGGCGCCTTCGTCGGCGTACGCGATGCGCCGGAGGTCGATGAGCCCGACGTTCCCGTCCAAGTGCTCGACACGGCGTATCCCTTGGTTCTCTTCCTTGAGCAGCGCGAGGAACGCGGCCCGTCCCGCGTCTTGGTCCGCCGGATCCAGCGACTGCGGCTGGTCCACCCAGAGCAGCCGCAGATGCTTGTCCGGGCACACTTCCTGAAGGTGAGCGGTCACGGTCTCGCAGAGCACCGGGCCGTCCAGGCCGTCGTACTCGCCCGCCGCGAGCCGGCGCCGGATTGCGGCCTCGAGGTCCACGGCCTTCTCGGGAAAGACGTACCCTGACTCGATCCGGTCCAGGGCCTGTTCGACTATCTGTTTGTTGGTGAGCATGGCGGGCCATGCTAGACCGGGAACAGCGTCATGAGCAGTGGTTTTCCGCGCAGGCTCAGCCGGCACGAGGTGTGGCCGGAGTCGCCCCGCCGGCTGCCAGGTGCCGATGACGAGGTCGCGTTCGCAGCACAGCCAGCCTGCGTTGTACCTGCGGTCGTACGAAGCGTACGGGGGTGTCGGCGTCCGGGGCGACGGCGAGGACGTCGGGTCTGTGGTCGTCGCTGGGCTGGATGACCCCACGGACGGTCCGATGTTCTTGCGGGCGGTGAACATCACGCGAAAGGCGTCGGCCGCGGCCTGGCCCTCGGAAGAGAGGACATCGGGGCGTGGCCGCAACGACGCGAGAAGGGACGCTTCATCGGGCGGGCCCCTGTTGACAGGTGGCGTGGACGAGGCCGCTGCTGGGCGTCTTCAGCACGCAGGGCAAGTGGACTTGGAGGTGCTCGACTTCGACCTGGCGGCCGCGTTCATGAAAGGCTCGGGCGAGGAGTTCGGTGAGTCCGCTGGCACTTCTCGAGACTACCGACCGCGCCACGGCGGAGTGCCTGACAAGCACTCCGGCCTGAGTCCCGCCATCGTCGCTGCCACCCGACGTGGCAGGCTGAGGGAGCGGTGAGCAGGCACGACACACGTGCGAGAGGGCGCGGACGTGGTGCTGGTCGAGGAGGCTGCCTGGACCTGGGAGTGCGCGCTCCTGCTCAAGTACGTGCTGGTCAGCGAGGAATGGGACGGTTAACTGATCGTGTCGGCGCGCTGCGCCGACACCGACGGGCCGTTCGTCGACCCGGCCCCGCGCCGGTAACGGCTGACCCTCGTGGGCTGTGCCCCGACCGGGCGGCTGCGCGAGGCGGTCGAGCGCGCCCGGCACCAGCCCGTCGGATCGGACGGAACTATCGAGCCCGTCGGCGTCGGGGAGCTCGGCCTCATCGTGGACTTCCCCGTGCCCGGGGCTGGCCCCGAGGCCGCCCCCTTCGACGCCTACGACGCGCACCACTGGGAGCC
>NZ_JBSGZO010000156.1:0-17197 GCF_053611045.1 Streptomyces sp. NPDC054841
CTGCCCCCGGACCCCCGTCACAGCGTGGACCGGAGCCACTGCTCCACGCTCGCGATGTGCACCGTCGCCCACGACCGGGCCGCCTCGGCGTCACGGTCGCGGAGCGCGGCCAGGATCGCCCGGTGCTCGTGGAGCGTACGGCTGACCGCGTCCTCCTGGGTCAGCCCGCGCCACACCCGGGCCCGGGTGGTCGGCCCGGAGAGGCCGTCCAGTAGCGAGCAGAGCACGGAGTTGCCGGCGGACTGGACGATCCCGCGGTGGAACTCCAGGTCCGTGGCGACCAGTTCCTCCACCGACGGCTGCGGCCCCAGCGCGTCCAGCTGTGAGCTGAGCACGTCCAGCTCTGCCTCACTGATCCGGGACGCCGCCATCGCCGTCGCGGCCGGCTCCAGAATGCGCCGTACGGCCAGGAACTCCAGAACGGTGTCGTCCCGGTGGAAGTCCACCACGAAGCTCAGCGCCTCCAGCAGCAACTGGGGGTCCAGACTGGTCACATACGTACCGTCTCCCTGGCGTACGTCGAGGATGCGGATCAGCGACAGCGCACGCACCGCCTCGCGCAGCGAGTTCCGGGACAGGCCAAGCTCGGCGGCGAGTTCGCTCTCCTTGGGCAGCCGGTCGCCCGGCCGCAGCGCGCCGGAGACGATCATTCCCTTGATCTTCTCGATTGCCTCGTCCGTGACAGCCATGGCGCCCGCCTCCCGTTCAGACATCCGATGTCTGCGTTTCATTATGCGGCTCCCGAGGGCTGAGGTGTGCCGTAGTGCGGGGAACGGGTCCCGGTGAGCGGCGCACGCCCCTCGTCCCTGCCCGGCAGCCCTCTCAACTCTGCGGGAAATCGCGTGAATTCGCCTGACGGGCTCTGGTGCGGGCGATGAGAATCCTTCCCATGGGGACTCGACAGGGCGAGCGGGGCGGGCGGGACGAGGGGGACCAGCAGGGAGAGTGGGGCGCTCGGGACGCCCGGGACTCGCGCAACAACTGGCGCCCGCCCACCGAGGTGCGCAACATCGTCCGGGACAGCACGGTCGAGTACCTCATCCAGACAGGCCACGTATGGGGCGACCTCGTCGTCAACCTGCCGGCTCCCGCCGCACCCGTGGACACGGCCGCCGAGGAGCTCGCCCGCGCCGTGCATGCCCAGTGGTCGGCCGAGGTCGCCGCCTGGGAGCTGGGCGACATGGAGTCCCCGCTGTCCGTGCGCTTCCTCGCCCGCTGGGCCGCCGGGCCGCGGTCCGGCGACCCGGCGGGCGCCGACGGCGGTGACGGGCGCGACGCCGGCGACGAGGCACGTGCGGTACGCAGCGACCGCGCCGACGCCGTCGTGGACAGGCTTCAGGACCTCCCCGTCCGCCGCCTGGTCGTGCTCGGCGGCCCGGGCTCCGGAAAGTCGACCTTGCTCGCCATGACGGCCCTGCTGCTGGCCGGACGTCATCTCGGCGACGTCACCCGGGCAGCGGCGGGCGACCGCACGGTGCCCGTACCGGTCCTCCTCTCGCTGGAGTCGTGGGACGCGGAGAACGTGGCGTTCGCGGACTGGCTCATCACGCGCATCACCACGGACCACCCGGGGCTGCCCCGGCTGGACGGCGTGCACCCGGCCAGGCGCCTGGTCCGGGACGGCCGGATTCTCGCCGTCCTCGACGGACTCGACGAACTGCCGGAGCACCGCCGCGTCGCCGTCGTCCGCGAACTGAACGCGGCGCCCCGACGGCTGGGCTGTGTGCTGGCCTCTCGAACCGAGCAGTACCGGGCCCTGGAGCAGCGGCTCGAAGGAGCTTCCGACATCGAGGCGCTGCCGGTCCGGCAGCGCGCCGCCGCCGTCCATCTGCTGCGGACGGCACCCCCGGAACGGCACGCCCAGTGGGGACCGGTCGTCGACGAGCTGGCCGACCATCCCGAAGGCCCCCTCGGCCAGGCCCTGTCCACACCCCTGATGATCTGGCTGGCCCGCCGCGCCTACCGCCGCCGGCACACCGACCCGGCGCATCTCACGGACCGCGCCGCGCTCCCCACCCGGGAAGCCGTCGAGAAGCACCTGATGGACGCGGTGATCCCGGCCGCCTTCGAGCCCCGTGCCTCCGACAGCGAGCGTCTGCACGCCCCGGGCGGCTGGAACCCGGCCCGGGCCCGCGGATGGCTGGCATTCCTGGCGCGCGAGCTGCAGCGCCGCCGCACGTCCGAGTTCGCCTGGTGGCACCTGAACAGGGCGACCGCGGCCCGGCTGCTTGCCGTGCCGACGCTCCTGGCCCTCGGGATCGCGGCGACCGAGTCCGTGCTCGCGGCCTCGGCCTGGGTCCAGGACCACCACGGTGACCCGGTGTACTTCCGTATCGATCTGTTCGAGCGGAACTACGTGTTCGGCGGGTTCGTGTTCGGCTCAGGGATCCGGGTGGCCCAGCTGTACTGGTTCGGCGACCGGTTCGGCGAGCCGCGCCGCCGGGCCAACCCGTTCCGTTCGGGGGCGGCCCTGCGCTCCGCGTCGCGCCCGGTCTCCGTGCGCCGTGGCCTGACTGCTGCCGCCGTCCTGCTCGTGCCCAGCCTGCTGCTTCTGTGGTCCGCCCTGAGCACGCACGATCCGGACGCTTTCACGGCCCAGGCCGTCCTCGGCTTCGTCCTGCCGACCCTGCTGATGGTGGTGATCGCGGCGCCGTCGGACACCACCGACGCGGCGACCCCCGACACCTTGCTGACCAGTGAGCGCCGCACCGCCCTGCTCACCCTCGCCCTCGTCGCCCCGCTGATCGGCCTGGGTACCGGAGCGCATCGCCTGCTGACCGGCCACGGTGCCGTGGACGCGGGGGTCGCCTTCGCCAAGGGCTTCACCGGCGCGGCACTGGTGCTCGCTCTGCTGAGTCCGTGGAGCCTCTGGGTCGTCTCCAAGGCGTGGCTCGCCGTCCTCGGACGGGTGCCGTGGTCACTGATGGAGTTCCTGCGCGACGCGCACGGAGCGGGACTGCTCCAGCGGCACGGCGGAACCTACCGTTTCCGCCACCTCAGACTGCAGGAGCACCTCGCGCCGCGGCCGGAGCCGAGGGCGGCCGTCGCGGCACCCGGACAGCAGCCGCTCACGGTCACCGGGCCACAGCCTCGGCGGCCCGTCCCCGGGCCTGCGGTCTCGGAGCCGCTGCCCAGGTTCTCGGAGATCCTCGACGCCATGCCGCCGATGCACAGCCTGCCCGGCTGGACCGTCGTCTCCAACGACCGGGAGTACGTGCTCTCGGGACGTGAACGCCGGTTGCCCCTGGGCCACTGGGTGCCGTGCGGAGTCTTCGCGGTGGTCGCACTGATGCGTACCGCCGTGACCGGCAACTGGGACACCTGGATCGGCTGGACCAGCGTGCTCCTGTGGCCCTGCCTGGCGCTCTCGATCAACATCGTGGCGTTCCTGCTGCCGAAGGTGCGCATGACCCTGCGGATCGACCCCTACGGAGTCACCGCCGGCCTCGGCCGGCGCAGCGCCTCGTACGCCTGGCGCGATGTCGTCGCCGTGAGCGTGCGCCAGGTCGTCATCCGGGGCAGGAACCAGCGGACGTACGGTCCGCACGTGCGACTGCGGCCGGGTGCGCCCGAGCCGCCCGCGGTCTTCCGCGGCCGGGGCGGCTGGTACCTGGTGATGCCGTTGCACATCCGTCCCGCCATGCCACCCGACATCGTCGACGCCCTCCGCCGTTTCTCAGGCGGCAGATGGCAGGAGTGAGGGGCGATGGCAGGAGTGAGGGGCGATGACAGGAGTGAGGGGCGGCTCTCTCGCGGCAGCCGCCCCTCGAATGCGCCCCGCCCTGCGGCTACTTGCCGTTCAGCAGGTCCGTGACCCTGGCCCGGACGTCCTCCGTGTCCAGCCCCCGTATCGTCAGCGTCGTACGGCGGCGCAGCACGTCGTCCGCCGTCTCGGCCCACTCGTGGTCGCGCGCGTAGACGACCTGCGCCCAGATCTCGGGTGCGTCCGGGTGGATGCGCTCGGCCAGCTCGGGGTTGTCGTTCGCCAGCCGTGCGATGTCGAAGGACAGCGAGCCGTAGTGCGTGGCCAGGTGGCGCGCCGTGTCCGCGGCCATGCGGGGGCCGGGTGCGGGACCGTCCACCAGCAGACGGTGGGCGACCGCCCGCGGGTTGGCGATGCCGGGCAGCGGGAGCTTCTTCGGCAGCTGCGAGATCGGCTCCATGTCGTCGGCGAGCGGCCGGCCCGGCAGCTCGGCCAGCTTGTTCATCACCGTACGGCCGATGTGGCGGAAGGTCGTCCACTTGCCGCCGGCCACGGACAGCATGCCGCCGCGGCCCTCGGTGACGACCGTCTCGCGCTTGGCCTTCGAGGTGTCGCCGGGACCCCCCGGCAGCACCCGCAGACCCGCGAAGGAGTACGTGATCAGATCGCGGGACAGCTGCTGGTCGCGGATGGAGAAGGCGGCCTCGTCCAGGATCTGGGTGATGTCCTTCTCGTTGACCGCGACATCCGCCGGGTCGCCCTCGTACTCCTCGTCGGTCGTACCGAGCAGCAGCATGTCCTCCCAGGGGAGGGCGAAGGTGATGCGGTACTTGTCGATCGGGGTGGCGAGGGCGGCTTTCCACGGGGAGGTGCGCTTCAGCACCAGGTGCGCGCCCTTGGACAGCCGGATGGAGGGTGCCGCGTTCGGGTCCTCCATCTTCCGCAGGTGATCCACCCACGGGCCGGTCGCGTTCAGCACGAGCCGGGCGCCGACACCGAACTCGGTGCCGTCCGTACGGTCCTTGAGCTCCGCGCCCGTCACCCGGCCCTTGGTGAAGCGCAGCCCGGTGACCTCGGCGTGGTTGAGGACGACGGCGCCCGCCTCGACGGCCGCGCGGACCGTCATCAGCGCCATCCGGGAGTCGTTCATCTGGTCGTCGCCGTACACGGCGACGGCCTTCAGATTCTCCGTACGCAGCTCGGGCACGTCACGCTGCGCCTTCGCCGCGGATATGACGTGACCGACGCCGTCGCCGAACGCGGAGAGCGCCGAGTACGCGAAGACGCCCGCGCCGAGCTTGGCCGCGCCGTGCGGTCCGCCCTTGTAGACCGGCAGATAGAAGGTGAGCGGGTTGGCCAGGTGCGGGGCCACCTGGCGGGAGACCGCACGCCGCTCGAAGTGGTTCTCCGCGACCAGCTTCACCGCGCCGGTCTGCAGATAGCGCAGACCGCCGTGGAGCAGCTTGGAGGAGGCGGAGGAGGTGGCGCCGGCGAAGTCACCGGCGTCCACCAGCGCCACCCGCAGCCCGGCCTGCGCGGCATGCCAGGCAGTGGAGATGCCCAGGATGCCGCCGCCGATCACCAGGAGGTCGTATGTCGCCTTGGCAAGCTGCTCCCGGGTCTCGGCGCGGCTCGGCAGGGAACCGGAGGCCGGGTGCGTCCCCAGGGTGGGGACGCTCTGCAGGGTGGTCATTGTCGATAGCTCCAATCAGCTCTCGTCGTGCTCGATCCAGCCCATGGTCCGTTCGACGGCCTTGAGCCAGTCCTTGTACTCGCGCTCACGCTTGTCGGCATCCATGTGGGGGGTCCACTCGGCGGCCCGGCGCCAGTTGGCGCGAAGAGCGTCGGTGTCCGGCCAGAAGCCGACGGCCAGGCCGGCGGCGTAGGCGGCGCCGAGGCAGGTGGTCTCGGCGACCATCGGGCGCACCACGGGGGCGTCCAGGAAGTCCGAGAGGGTCTGCATCAGCAGGTTGTTGGATGTCATTCCGCCGTCGACCTTGAGCGCGGTCAGCTCGACACCGGAGTCCTTGGTCATGGCGTCCGTGATCTCACGGGTCTGCCAGGCGGTTGCCTCGAGAACGGCGCGCGCGATGTGCGCCTTGGTGACGTACCGGGTGAGTCCGGCGATCACACCGCGGGCGTCGGAGCGCCAGTACGGGGCGAAGAGACCGGAGAAGGCCGGGACGAAGTACGCGCCGCCGTTGTCCTCGACGGACGCGGCGAGCGTCTCGATCTCGGGGGCGGAGTTGATCAGGCCCATCTGGTCGCGCATCCACTGGACGAGCGCGCCGGTGACGGCGATGGAGCCTTCCAGCGAGTACACGGGCGGCTGGTCGCCGATCTTGTACCCGACGGTGGTGATGAGCCCCGAGTAGGAGTTGATGATCTTGTCGCCGGTGTTCATCAGCAGGAAGGTGCCGGTGCCGTACGTGGACTTCGCCTCGCCCTCGGCGAAACACGTCTGGCCGAACAGTGCGGCCTGCTGGTCACCCAGCGCGGAGGCGACCGGGATGCCGTCCAGGACGCCGCCCTTGACGTGGCCGTACACCTCGGCGGACGAGCGGATCTCCGGCAGCACCTCCATGGGGACCTCCATGGACTGGGCGATCTTCTCGTCCCACTCCATGGTGTGGAGGTTCATCAGCATGGTGCGCGAGGCGTTGGTGACGTCGGTGACGTGGTGGCCGCCGTCGACACCGCCCGTGAGGTTCCAGATGACCCAGGAGTCCATGGTGCCGAAGAGGATCTCGCCGCGCTCGGCGCGCTCACGCAGGCCCTCGACGTTGTCCAGCAGCCAGCGGACCTTGGGGCCGGAGAAGTAGCTCGCCAGCGGCAGGCCGGTCTCGCGGCGGAAGCGGTCCTGGCCGACGTTGCGGCCGAGTTCCTTGCAGAGCGCGTCGGTGCGGGTGTCCTGCCAGACGATGGCGTTGTGGACGGGCTCACCGGTGTTCTTGTCCCAGAGGAGAGTGGTCTCGCGCTGGTTGGTGATGCCGACGGCCTTGACGTCGGCGGCGGTGATGCCGGCCTTGTTGATGGCGCCGGCGACGACCTCCTGGACATTGGTCCAGATCTCGGTGGCGTTGTGCTCGACCCAGCCCGGCTTCGGGAAGATCTGCTCGTGCTCCTTCTGGTCGACGGAGACGATCCGGCCGTCCTTGTCGAAGACGATGCAGCGGGACGAGGTGGTGCCCTGGTCGATGGCCGCGATGAAGGGGCCGGCGGTGTGTGCGTCGGTCACGGTGTGCTCCTGAAAGTCTGAGGGAAGGACGTGCGGCTCAGGCGAACGCGATCTGGTAGATACCCGCGGCAAGCGCGCCACCGATCAGCGGTCCCACGACGGGGATCCAGGAGTACCCCCAGTCGGAGCCGCCCTTGTTCGGCAGCGGGAGCAGGGCGTGCACGATGCGCGGGCCCAGGTCACGGGCCGGGTTGATGGCGTATCCGGTGGGGCCGCCGAGCGAGAGGCCGATGCCGACGACGACGAGGGCGACCATCAGTCCGCCGACGGTGCCGAGGCCCTTGCCGCTGTTGTTGAGGCCCTGGGTGAGGACCGCAAGGACGAGCACGGCTGTGCCGATGATTTCGGTGGCGAGGTTCTGCCAGGCGACGCGGATCTCGGGGCCGGTGGAGAAGATGCCGAGCACCGGACCGGCATTCGGGGCGGCCGTCTCGGTGACCAGGCCCTCCTCGTGCGGCGGCGCGGAGATGATCTCCGGGTCCGTCAGATGTGCCCTGAACTGGCCGTAGTAGGCGACCCAGGCCAGGAATGCGCCGAGCATGGCGCCGATCAGCTGGCCCGCGAAGTAGATGGGGACGTTGCTCCAGTCCCCGCTGGTGATCGCGATACCGAGCGTGACCGCCGGGTTGAGGTGGGCACCCGACAGGGGGGCCGAGATGTAGACCGCGGTCAGGACTGCGAAGCCCCACCCGAAGGTGATGGCGACCCAGCCGGCGTTCTGCGCCTTCGAGCGCTTGAGTACGACGGCGGCGACAACGCCGGCGCCGAGCAGGATGAGTACGGCGGTACCAATGATCTCGCCGATGAAGATGTCGGAGCTGGACACCCGCGACTCCTTTGTCCTTCGTCCAGGGGAAGGCGAACCAACGGGTCCCTCCGTGGTCCGCGCCCTCGGGGGTGAGAGCGATGCCGGCCCTTGGCGTTGCCACACTCTAGCGCTTATTGCCGGTAGGTGTTCGACAATGCCGACCGATGAACGGCAGTTTTGCCCTCCGGTTAATGCGACGTCAAGGGTTGTGTGGCTGAAACCCGTTTCGTTATCGATGGTGCGCCGGAACGGGCGGAATCGCCCGCCGTGAACGTCAGAACCGACCGGCGCCCAGGTCCCTGGAGACCGCGCGGGCACAGTCCCGTACCGCCGCGACCAGCTCGGACCGCAGCTCCTCGCCCGCGCAGACCCGCTCGACGGCGCCCGTGATGGCCACCGCGCCGACCGGCATCCGGCGCCGGTCGTGGATGGGCGCGGCCACCGCGGCGACGCCCTCCCAGGTCTCCTCGACGTCGGCGCCCCAGCCCCGCGCCCGGGTCAGGGCCAGCACGCCCTCGAAGTCCTTCAGGGTGGTCAGTGTGCGCGGCGTGAACGCCGTGCGGTCGACCTCCAGGGCCTCGGTGTGCGCCACCGGGTCGTACGCCGCCAGCACCTTCCCCAGTGCCGTCGAGTGCAGCGGCTGCATGGCGCCGACCTCCAGCACCTGCCGGCTGTCGTCCGGCCGGAAGACGTGGTGGACGATGAGCACGCCGTGCTGGTGCAGCACGCCCAGGTGGACGCTCTCGCCGCTGGAGCGGGCCAGGTCGTCCGTCCAGACCAGTGCACGGGCCCGCAGCTCGTGCACGTCCAGATAGCTGTTGCCGAGGCGCAGCAACTCCGCCCCCAGCTGGTAGCGGCCCGAGGCCGGGTCCTGCTCGACGAAGCCCTCGGCCTGGAGGGTGCGCAGGATGCCGTGGGCCGTGCCCTTGGCCAGGTCCAGCGAGGACGCGATGTCGGACAGTCCGAGACGGCGCTCGCCACCCGCGAGCAGTCGCAGCATCGCCGCCGCCCGTTCAAGTGACTGGATGTTCTTCGCCATCGTTGCGGCCCTTCTCCCCGACATCGTTCGACAATGCTGAACACTATCGGCCGATACCGAATCAGTGTTACTGCCGGAACGGTGTGTCAAGACGCTGCGCACCCGGTCATCACCGGGATCACACGGAGTCCACCCCCTGGACCGGGCCGCCGTGCGCGACCGTGCCCGGCTACGCTGACCGAGTGCGCCTTCCGCAGGAAGCCGCAAAGCCGACAGCCGTCGCATCCCAGGGAGCACATTCCATGGCCTCGTTGCCGACCCCCTCCGCCGACAGCCCGACTTCCGCAGGCAGTGGTACGCCCGCAGGCAGTGGTACGTCCACCGACAGCAGGACCCGTGCCGACGCCCTCCGCGCGGCGCTGGCCACCCGTGTGGTCGTCGCCGACGGGGCGATGGGCACGATGCTCCAGGCGCAGGACCCCACCCTCGACGACTTCCAGGACCTCGAGGGCTGCAACGAGATCCTCAACGTGACCCGCCCGGACATCGTCCGCTCGGTCCACTCCGCCTACTTCGAGGTCGGCGTCGACTGCGTCGAGACGAACACCTTCGGAGCGAACTTCGCCGCGCTGGGGGAGTACGACATCCCCGAGCGGGTGTACGAGCTGTCCGAGGCCGGCGCCCGTATCGCCCGCGAGGTCGCCGACGAGTACACCGTCTCTTCGGGACAGCAGCGCTGGGTGCTCGGCTCCATGGGCCCCGGCACCAAGCTGCCCACCCTCGGCCACGCCCCGTACACCACGCTCCGCGACGCCTACCAGCAGAACGCCGAAGGCATGATCGCGGGCGGTGCCGACGCGCTGCTCGTCGAGACCACCCAGGACCTGCTGCAGACCAAGGCCTCGATCATCGGTGCCCGCCGCGCCCTGGACGCCACCGGCACGAACCTGCCGCTGATCTGCTCGGTCACCGTCGAGACCACCGGCACCATGCTCCTCGGCTCCGAGATCGGCGCGGCCCTCACCGCCCTGGAGCCGCTCGGCATCGACATGATCGGGCTGAACTGCGCCACCGGTCCGGCCGAGATGAGCGAGCACCTGCGCTATCTCGCCCGCCACTCCCGCATCCCCCTCTCCTGCATGCCGAACGCCGGTCTGCCGGTGCTCGGGAAGGACGGGGCGCACTACCCGCTCTCCGCCACCGAGCTGGCCGACGCCCAGGAGACGTTCGTCCGCGAATACGGGCTCTCCCTGGTCGGCGGCTGCTGCGGTACGACCCCGGAGCATCTGCGCCAGGTCGTCGAGCGCGTCCGTGACCTCGCCCCGACCCGGCGCGAGCCGCGCCCCGAGCCGGGCGCCGCCTCGCTCTACCAGACCGTGCCGTTCCGCCAGGACACGTCGTACATGGCGATCGGCGAGCGGACGAACGCCAACGGCTCGAAGAAGTTCCGCGAGGCCATGCTGGAGGGCCGCTGGGACGACTGTGTGGAGATGGCCCGCGACCAGATCCGCGAAGGCGCCCACATGCTCGACCTCTGCGTCGACTACGTCGGCCGCGACGGTGTCGCCGACATGGAGGAGCTGGCCGGCCGTTTCGCGACCGCCTCCACGCTCCCCATCGTGCTGGACTCGACCGAGGTCGATGTCATCCGCGCCGGCCTGGAGAAGCTCGGCGGCCGTGCCGTGATCAACTCGGTCAACTACGAGGACGGCGACGGGCCGGAGTCCCGGTTCGCGAAGGTCACCCGGCTGGCGCAGGAACACGGCGCCGCTCTCATCGCGCTCACCATCGACGAGGAGGGCCAGGCCCGCACCGTCGAGAACAAGGTCGCCATCGCCGAGCGGATCATCACGGACCTCACCGCCAACTGGGGCATCCACGAGTCCGACATCCTCATCGACACGCTGACCTTCACCATCTGCACCGGTCAGGAGGAGTCCCGCAAGGACGGCATCGCCACGATCGAGGCCATCCGCGAACTCAAGCGCCGCCATCCCGAGGTGCAGACCACCCTGGGTCTGTCCAACATCTCCTTCGGCCTCAACCCGGCCGCCCGCATCCTGCTCAACTCCGTCTTCCTCGACGAGTGTGTGAAGGCGGGCCTCGACTCGGCGATCGTGCACGCGAGCAAGATCCTCCCGATCGCCCGCTTCGACGACGAGCAGGTCACCACCGCCCTCGACCTGATCTACGACCGGCGCTCCGAGGGCTACGACCCGCTCCAGAAGCTCATGGAGCTGTTCGAGGGGGTCAACACCAAGTCGCTGAAGGCCGGCAAGACCGAGGAACTCCTCGCCCTGCCGCTGGAGGAGCGCCTGAAGCGCCGCATCATCGACGGTGAGAAGAACGGCCTGGAGGCCGACCTCGACGAGGCACTCCAGGACCGGCTCGCGCTCGACATCGTCAACGACACCCTCCTGGAGGGCATGAAGGTCGTCGGCGAGCTGTTCGGCTCCGGCCAGATGCAGCTGCCGTTCGTCCTGCAGTCCGCCGAGGTCATGAAGTCCGCGGTGGCCTACCTGGAACCGCACATGGAGAAGTCGGACGCCGAGGGCAAGGGCACCATCGTGCTCGCCACCGTCCGCGGCGACGTCCACGACATCGGCAAGAACCTCGTGGACATCATCCTCTCCAACAACGGCTACAACGTCGTCAACCTGGGCATCAAGCAGCCCGTCTCCGCGATCCTGGAAGCCGCCGAGGAGCACAGGGCCGATGTCATCGGCATGTCCGGTCTCCTGGTGAAGTCCACCGTGATCATGAAGGAGAACCTGGAGGAGCTGAACCAGCGCAAGCTGGCGGCCGAATACCCGGTGATCCTCGGCGGCGCGGCCCTCACCCGCGCCTACGTCGAGCAGGACCTGCACGAGATCTACGAGGGCGAGGTCCGCTACGCCCGCGACGCGTTCGAGGGCCTGCGCCTGATGGACGCCCTGATCGCGGTCAAGCGCGGCGTCCCCGGCGCCGCCCTTCCCGAGCTCAAGCAGCGCCGGGTCCGGGCCACGACGGCCGCGGTCGTCGACGAGGGCGTCGGCGAAGGAGCCGTACGCTCCGACGTCGCCACCGACAACCGCGTCCCCGAGCCGCCCTTCTGGGGCACCCGGGTCGTCAAGGGCATCCAGCTCAAGGAGTACGCCTCCTGGCTCGACGAGGGCGCGCTGTTCAAGGGCCAGTGGGGCCTCAAGCAGGCCCGTACCGGCGACGGCCCCACCTACGAGGAGCTGGTGGAGACCGAGGGCCGTCCGCGGCTGCGCGGCTGGCTGGACCAGCTGCACACCCAGAACATGCTGGAGGCGGCCGTCGTCTACGGCTACTTCCCCTGCGTGTCCAAGGGCGACGACCTGATCCTGCTCAACGAAGACGGCTCCGAGCGCACCCGCTTCACCTTCCCGCGCCAGCGACGCGGCCGCCGGCTGTGCCTCGCCGACTTCTTCCGCCCGGAGGAGTCCGGTGAGCGCGACGTCGTCGGGCTGCAGGTCGTCACCGTCGGCTCCAGGATCGGCGACGCCACGGCCAAGCTCTTCGCGTCCGACTCGTACCGCGACTACCTCGAACTGCACGGACTCTCCGTCCAGCTGGCCGAGGCGCTCGCCGAGTACTGGCACGCCCGGGTCCGCGCCGAGCTCGGCTTCGCCGCGGAGGACCCGGCGGACGTCGAGGACATGTTCGCGCTGAAGTACCGGGGCGCCCGCTTCTCCCTCGGTTACGGAGCGTGCCCGGATCTGGAGGACCGAGCGAAGATCGCGGAGCTGCTCGAACCCGAGCGGATCGGCGTCAAGCTCTCCGAGGAGTTCCAGCTCCACCCCGAGCAGTCGACCGACGCGATCGTCATCCACCACCCCGAGGCGAAGTACTTCAACGCCCGATAGGGCGCCGCCGGGGTCCGGGAGTCCGCGAGATTCGGGGCCCCGGGGTGGCGTGCCGCGCACTTCGGCGGCGAGCGTCGTACACTGGTCGGTCCAGTGCAGGCCGGTCGTCCTCCCTCCACCGGGAGGGCGGCCGGCCTTCTCTTCCCTCATGGAGGTGTGCCGGATGACCAGTACGGTCCCCGCGTCCTTGACCCGCACGGCCGGGGGCTCCGCCCTGCAGGCGGTGTTCCTCGACATGGACGGCACCCTCGTGGACACCGAGGGCTTCTGGTGGGACGCCGAGGTGGAGGTCTTCGCGGACCTCGGCCATGACCTGGACGAGGCCTGGCGCGACGTGGTGGTCGGCGGGCCGATGACCCGCAGCGCGGGCTACCTCATCGAGGCGACCGGCGCGGACATCACCCTCGCCGAACTGACCGTGCTGCTCAACGAACGCTTCGAGAACCGCATCGGCCGCGGAGTGCCGCTGATGCCGGGCGCCGAGCGCCTGCTCGCCGAGCTGGCCGCGCACAACGTACCCACCGCTCTCGTCTCCGCCTCCCACCGGCGCATCATCGACCGCGTCCTGGCCTCCCTCGGACGCGACCGCTTCGCCCTCACCGTCGCGGGTGACGAGGTGGTCCGGACGAAGCCGCACCCCGACCCGTACCTCCTCGCGGCCCGGGGGCTCGGAGCCGAACCCTCCAGATGCGCCGTCATCGAGGACACCGCCACGGGCGTGGCCGCCGCCGAGGCGGCCGGCTGCCGGGTCGTCGCGGTCCCGTCCGTCGCGCCGATCGCGCCCGCCGACGGACGGATCGTCGTCGGTTCGCTCGAGGAAGTCGACCTGACGTTTCTGCGCACATTGATCACGCGAATGAACTGACCCTTTCACCGAGCGTGTATACGAATTACGCCGGAAACTCTCGGCAGCAGGCCGTGCATTTTCCGTAACCACGCATCGGCGTGACGTTCGTCACTCATCACCACTCGGTGCTTTGCATAAGTAGCCGGTCCAGACCTTCGGGGCCCGGTCTGGGGTGCTTCGGGCGTGCCCATGTGTCCGGATTGGTGGGGAGGTGTACGAATCATTCCGGCGCGTGGATATCGACATCCCGTCATGCCTGATCACCAGGCGCTTACGCCTCAACTTCGGCCTGGTCCAGCATTCATGGCGCGGCCCACTAATCTCATCGCGAGAACTTCGCCGCAGCAACGACGCGCCTCGGAGACCACCCAAGTCGCCGCGGCAGCCGCACCGATCGCTCTGTATCCCGGCCCGATCGCACCGCCCCGACCGGGCGGTGCGGCGGAGTGTCCCGTAACACCGCTGTATCCCAGTGAGGGATCGAGGGAGAACGTCCAGGATGAACCGCAAGACTCTGGTGCTGCCGGCCGTGATCGGCCTGCTCGCCCCCGCACTCGCCGCCTGTGGCACCACGCCCGGCGGCTCCGGCGGAGGCGACGCCATAGTCGTGGGCACCACGGACCAGTTCGTCGCGACCGGCGATGCTCCTGCACCCTTCGACCCGGCCTACGCGTACGACACCGGTGCCTGGAACGTCCTGCGCCAGACCGTACAGACACTGATGCACGTCCCCCGCGGCGGCGGTCGGCCGGTGCCCGAGGCCGCGTCCCGCTGCGGATTCACGGACACCGAGAGCGAGAGCTTCCGCTGCACTCTCCGTGACGGCCTGACCTTCGCGAACGGCAAGCCCGTCACCGCCGAGGACGTGAAGTTCTCCATCGAGCGCGTACTCGACATCAAGTCCGACAACGGTGCGGCCGCGCTTCTCGCCAACATCGACACCATCGAGGTCAAGGGCGAGAAGGAAATCGTCTTCCACCTCAGCACGCCCGACGCCACGTTCCCGTACAAGCTCTCCACGCCCGTCGCCGGCATCCTCAGCCGTGACGCGTACGACGGGAAGAAGCTCCGCGACGGCTTCCAGATCGACGGCTCCGGCCCGTACACCATGACGGCCCAGACCGACGGCGAGAAGCTCGTCAGGGCGGTCTTCACCAAGAACCCCGCTTACAAGGGCGATCTGAAGGTCCGCAACGACAAGGTCGAGCTCCGCTCGTACCCCGACGCCGACTCCATGGGCACGGCGCTCGAGTCCGGTGAGATCGACATGATGGCCCGTGTGATGTCCCCGGAGCAGATCAAGGACCTCACCGAGCACCCCAAGGACGACATCGAGCTGAGCGAGATGCCCGGCCTGGAGATCCGCTACCTCGGCTTCAACACCAAGGACCCGTCCGTGAAGGACAAGGCGGTCCGTCAGGCCATGGCCTCCGTCGTCGACCGTGACCGGATCGCGGGCAATGTCTACGGTGCCACCGCCCAGCCGCTGTACTCGCTGGTCCCGTCGAGCATCACCGGCCACACCAACGCGTTCTTCAACAAGTACGGCAGGCCGGACCGCAAGAAGGCCGCCGGCATCCTCGGCGACGCCGGGATCACCACCCCGGTGAAGCTCACCCTGCACTACACCAGCGACCGCTACGGATCCGGCACGGCCAAGGAGTTCACGGCGCTGCGTGACCAGCTGAACGCCACCGCGCTCTTCGACGTCACCGTCAAGGGCACCGAGTGGGCCAAGTTCCGGCCCGCCCAGAAGCGCGGCGAGTACGCCGTCTACGGCCTCGGCTGGTTCCCCGACTTCCCGGACCCGGACAACTTCATCGCCCCGTTCCTGGACAAGGACAACTTCCTCAACACCCCCTATGTGAGCACCGCCGCGCGCGATCAGCTCATCCCGCAGTCCCGCCGCGAGGCCGACCGCAGCGCCGCATCCGCCCCCTTCACCAAGCTGCAGGACATCGTCGCCAATGATGTGCCGGTGCTGCCGCTGTGGCAGGGCAAGCAGTACGTCGCCGCCCGGACGGACATCAACGGCGTCGAGTGGACGCTGAACTCCTCCTCCGACCTCCAGTTGTGGGAACTCGAGCGCGGCACCGCCTGACCTTCATCACCCCGGCCGCGAAGGGCGCGGCCACGAGAGCAAGAGGCAAGGATCTGTGAAGGCACGACTCAAGAGAACGACGGCTCCGCTCGCCGCGGGTCTGTCCGCTGTCCTGCTGGCGGGCTGCGGCTCGGAGCCGGGTGACGGCTCCGACGGCGACGGCGTCCGGGTGGCCGTCGGCATTTCCGACGACGTCCTCGCCACGGACCCCGCGGACGGCTACGACCCGGGTTCGTGGCTGCTGTTCAACAACGTCTTCCAGTCCCTGCTGAGCTTCCCCAAGGGCGGCTCGACCCCGCAGCCCGAGGCCGCGGAGAAGTGCAACTTCGACAGCAGCGGCAGCACCGTGTACCGCTGCACGCTGCGCGAGGGCCTCACGTTCAGCAACGGCAACAGCCTGACCTCGAAGGACGTCAAGTTCTCCTTCGAGCGGGCGCTGAAGATCGGCAGTGACTCCGGCCCGGGGCCGCTGCTCTCCACGATCGACAGCATCGAGACCCCCGACGACCGGACGGTCGTCTTCCGGCTGAAGGTGCCCGACGCCACCTTCCCCAGCAAGATCGCCTCGGGTGCGGGATCCATCGTGGACCACCGCGAGTACCAGGCCGGATCCCTGCGTACCGACGGCAAGGCGGTCGGCTCCGGTCCCTACAAGCTCGACTCCTTCAGCGAGAAGGAGGCGGTCTTCTCGGTCAACCCCCAGTACAAGGGCACCGCGCAGGTGAGGAACACCGGCGTCACCCTCACCTTCTTCCGGGGCGACCAGCAGGGCCTCGGCTCCGCGCTCAAGAAGGGCGATGTCGATGTCGCCTACCGAGGACTGACCGCGCACGACATCGACGGGCTCCAGGGATCCGTGGCGGCCGGCGAGCAGGGCATCGAGGTCGTCGAGGGCGGCAGCGCCGAGGTCCAGCACCTGGTCTTCAACATGAAGGACCCGGTCGCCGGCAAGCTCGCCGTCCGCAAGGCCTTCGCCTATCTCGTGGACCGCGACGCCCTGGTCCGGGACGTCTACAAGGGCACGGCCGAGCCGCTGCACTCGATCATCCCGGCCGGAATCGCCGGCCACAACACCGCCTTCTTCGACCGCTACGGCGGCAGCCCGCAGCCCGACAAGGCCCGCAAGGCCCTGCGCTCCGCCGGCATCGACGAGAAGGTGAAGATCACTCTCTGGTCGACGCCGAGCCGCTACGGTCCCGCCACCGACCTGGAGATGCGGGCGATCGCGCAGCAGCTCAACAAGAGCGGGCTGTTCGAGGCGGACGTCAAGTCCGTCCAGTTCGAGCAGTACGAGAAGGACATCCAGGCCGGTAAGTACGGCGTCTACGTGAAGGGCTGGGTCCCCGACTACCCGGACGCCGACAACTTCACCCAGCCGTTCTTCGGCGAGGGCAACGTCCTCGGCAACGGCTACGAGAACAAGCAGATCTCCGGGAAGATCATCCCGGAGACCGCGGCCGTGACGGACCGCTCGGCCACGAGCGACAAGTTCGCAAAGCTCCAGGACCTCGTCGCCGAGGATCTGCCGATCCTCCCGCTGTGGCAGGGCAGGCAGTACGCCGTCTTCAACGGCAACATCACCGGTCTGGAGTGGACGCTCGACGCGTCGACGGTCTTCCGCTTCTGGGAGATCAAGAAGGGCTGACGAAGAC
>NZ_JBSGZO010000157.1:0-17134 GCF_053611045.1 Streptomyces sp. NPDC054841
TGCTTGAGCCGTGTGCGGTGAACAGCTGCTTGCACGGTTCTGAGGGGGCGGGGACGCAGCAATGCGTCCCCGCTACCCGACTGATCATCGGCACCGACCGGTCCGCGATCGGCACGCTCGTGGAGCGCACGACCAGGTTCACGATGCTGCTGCACCTGCCACGGATGGAGGGCCACGGGATCGAACCGCGGACGAAGAATGGGCCGGCGCTGGGCGGATACGGCGCGGAGGCCATGAAGGATGCACTCGCGGCCAGGATCACCACCCTTCCTGCGCAACTGCGCCGCTCGCTGACCTGGGACCGCGGCAAGGAGCTGGCCCAGCACGCCCAGTTGACGATCGACACCGGGCTCCCGGTCTACTTCGCCGACCCGCGCAGTCCGTGGCAGCGCGGCACCAACGAGAACACCAACGGCCTGCTGCGGCAGTACTTCCCGAAGGGCACAGACCTTTCCCGCTGGGACGTACACGAGATCGATGCCGTTGCCACCGCCCTGAACTCCAGGCCCCGAAAGACACTCGGCTGGAAGACACCCGCAGAGGCCCTCAACGAACAGCTACTGTTGATCCAACAAGGCGGTGTTGCGACGGCCGATTGAGCCTGGGCTCGCTGCCGCGGTCGGTGTGGAAGATGACGCCCCGCACGTCCCCTCCGCGGGTCGTGGCAGCCATGTGCAGGGCGGCCACGACCAGGTCCGCGTCGTGGCGAGCCCCCATCGCATAGCCGAGCCACCGGCGGGAGAACAGGTCGATGACCGTGGCCAGATACAGCTTCCCCTCGCCGGTGTCGATCTCCGTCAGGTCCCCGCACCACACCAGGTCGGGGGCCTCCGCGGTAAAGTCACGGGGCACGAAGTCCGGACTCGCCGACCGCCTGCCGGGCCGCGTCAGCCCTCGGCGTCTGCGGACTGTACGGCCTGCCAGGCCGAGCTCGGCCGTGATCTTCGCGATGGTGTTCACCGAGACTCGCCAGCCCTTGCGAACCAGCGTGATCCAAATCTTCGGCGAGCCGTAGGTGCCACCGGAGTTGGTGAACTCCTCCCCGACCGCCTCCACCAGCCGCAGGTGGCGCATCTGCCGCGCGGTGGGTTGTGCGTGCGGTGCTTGTAGAACCACGACTCGCTCACTCCCAGAGCGCGGCACGAGACGCGGTGCGGGATGCCGTACACGGTCCTGAAGTCGCTGATCACCCCGACCACTTGTGCCGGTCCGCCACGGCTACCTCACCCACAGGACCATGCAGCGTTTGAGCACATCACGCTCCATGACCAGTTCCGTGTTGTCCCGCTTGAGCTGCGCATTCTCCCGCCGCAACCGCTCCAGCTCATCACTGGCACCGGCTGGTGCCGTCCCGGCCCGGCGGGCCCGGGACACCCAGCTGGCCAAGGTGGCCTCGTTGATTGCCAAATCCTTCGCGACCTCGGCGATCGCCTTGCCAGTCTCCGTCACGATCCGTACCGCCCCCTCACGGAACTCCGGATCGAACTTCCGTCGCTTCTCCGCCATGACTCCCAACTTCCCCGGGTCTTCACGCTACGAGGAGAGGGACACCGTCCCGCCAGCGGGACGGCGGGACCGCTCGAGGGGCGCGCTGACTCGACCGGCGGCGCCGACCGCAGTGCTTCCGTGGCGCTCGCGATCGGCGCCGCGGAACCTGGCGACGTGTCATCCCGAGCGGCCACAATCGCACCGGTCGCGGCCCGGACCCCTGACAGGAGCAGGTGCGTGTGCCGCTCATCGACCATCCCAACGCCCGGCCGCTTCGCGACCGCGGTGACCCTCACGCCTGAAGGAGCCACATTGACCGTCCGGCAGACCGTCTCGGAGCACGGGCTGGTGGTGCGTGTGCAGCACCACCACAACCCCTACAACTACATGCTCGACGACGAGCAACTCGCAGAACTGCTGCTGGACCTCGGACTCGGGCGCTCCGCCAGCATCTGGCGGAACCACACCGTCGCGCCCTCGGCCGCTCCGCGTGACACATACGGCCGAGCAAGCATGGGTTTCGTCCTGATGGACCCGACGGCCGGGCCCTGGGTACCCGACGAGCAGGCAGTGCTCGGCGTCATCACGGTCGGGGAAGACAGCCAAAATTCCTGCCGAATGCCGCTGCCAAGGCCGCCGGCCACCGGCGGCTCGGGAGGAACTACGGCGAGGCGGTCATCGTCGACCCCCACCTGTGTGGCAGCGGCGGTTTCCGCTACGGACACTCCGCCGGGGTACGCGGAGTGATCGTGGGGGCGAGCTCGCAGTCCACCGACCAGGACCTCTTCGAGGCCGGAGCGCTGGCCAGCGACCTCATCGACGCCATAGCCGGGCGCCATCTCGCGTGGGAGGAAAGTGTCGGCCCGGGAGACTGGTTCTCCGACACGGACGAACCCCACTCGCGGTACCGCGAGATGGTGAGCTTCTTCAATCCGGCCGACTCGGCCTGAGTGCTGCCTGAATCGCGACCACTGGCGGAGCCGACGCAACGCCGTCGTCGATCCGCGACTCATCTGCCTCGCCCCCCGACGAGCCGACATGCTTTTCGTCATGCTCCGCGACGGCACCGTCTACCAACCACCAACCCTCGTCAGCGCGTTTCAATGGCCCACCAGCGTGCATCGAAGGCGTACGCCCCCACCCACCCTGCTCGGCCTCAACACGGTCAGCCGCTCACGGGTGTCCACCGGATCTGGGTGCTGCACAGGGACACAACGATCGCCGCGGCGGCGACGACCCCCAGGCCCCACACCAGGCTGCTCGCGTTCGCGATGAAGCCGATGACCGGCGGCCCGGCGAGCAGGCCCGTCGTGCCCATGGAGGCGACCAGGGCCAGCGCGTCCGAGCCCTCTCTCGCCGCGGCCACGTAGACGCAGGGGGTCACGGCTGCGATACCCAGCCCCACACAGGCGAACCCCATCAGGGCCGGCACCACACCGTCGCTCAACAGGGCGACGGCCAGCCCCACACCAGCCAATGCACTGCCGAGGAGGACTACGCGCCCGTCGCCCCAGCGACTGCGCCAGCCGTCGGCGAAGAGGCGAGCCACCACCACCCGACACCACGGCAATGCCGATGGGCGCCACTTCCGCCGACGCTTTGGCGACCTCCTTCAGGTACAGGGCAGACCAGTCGTTCATGGCACCCTCGGTCACGGTGCCAAACGCCATGGCACAACACATCCACAACGTCATCCGGGACGGTACGGTCCATCCGCCGCGGCTCTTCTTCTCCTTCTCCTCGGCGGGCCCGTCCGCAGGCAGGAGTCCCGTCCGCGCGAATCCGGTCAGCAGCAGAAGGATGACGGCAGCCACGCCGAAGTGCACCGCGACCGTCGAGGTCACCGCGTTCATATCGGAGGCGAGGAGGGCCGCGAGCAAAGAGCCACCGCTGAACGTCGCATGCAGCCTGGCCGTGGTCTGGCGCTGGTGCCTGGCTTCGAGCGCCGCTCCCTGTGCGTTCATGGCAACGTTCAGACACCCCCACGAAGACGCCGTCGCAGCACATGACCAACAGAGCAACCGGGTAGTTCGGCGCAGTCGCCAGGGCGAGGAGCAGCAAGGTCAGGCAGAGAGCCGACAGCAGTGCAAGGCGCTGTGAGCCCAGCCGCTTCATCAACATCGCCACCAGGGGAAACGATGCTGCCGCGCCAATACCCGCGGCCATTAGAGGTCCTAACAAAGGCGTTGGACGTGTCGGTGGGTGATGAGGCAAGTGGCGAGGCCGAGGAGGGCTTCGTGAATGTCGTCGCGTCGTTCCCATCGGATGCGAAGGCGTCGGAATCCATGGAGCCAGGCAATGGTGCGCTCGACGACCCAGCGATGAACGCCGAGGCCAGAGCCGTGCGGGACACCGCGGCGCGCGATCACCGGTTTGATGCCCTGTGCTCGAACCAACCGGCGGTACTTGTCGTGGTCGTAGCCGCGATCCCCCAGCACTGCATCGGGCCGTCGCCGCGGACGTCCGACCAGGCCGGGGACGGAAGGAATCTTCTTCAGCAGGGGTATCAGCTGAGTGACGTCGTTGCGGTTTCCGCCGGTCAGCGACACCGCGAGCGGGATGCCTTGTGCGTCGACGATGACGTGGTGCTTGCTGCCCGGCCGTGCGCGGTCGACCGGGCTGGGCCCACTTTTGGGCCCCGTCGTGCGGCCCGGACATGGCTGGAGTCGATCACCGCCCGGGACCAGTCCAACTGCCTCGCAGACCGCAGCTTCGTCAGCAGGACGGCATGGAGCCGGTCCCACACGCCAGCCTCGTTCCATGCGGCAAGCCTCCGCCAGCAAGTCATGCCAGACCCGAAACCCAGCTCCTGGGGCAGGTACTCCCACTGGATCCCGGTGTGCAGCACGAACAGGATCCCGCACAAAGCCTGCCGGTCAGGCACCCGTGGGCGCCCCGCGACCAACTTCGGCCCCGGCTCCGGCAACAACTGCTCGACCAGCAACCACAGTTCGTCCGAAACGACCCACGGACGGGAGTTTCTCTTCCCCATGGACAGACCAACGAGCATCCAAGCCGACAGTCACACCACCAATGGCTTCTGTTAGGACTTCTTAGACAAGGCGCAGCGGATGCGCGGCAGTGGTCCATCGCACGGGTGACGTGCGCGCCCGAGCCGAACCGGCCCGAGCGCCGGCGGCATCGTGCGGGGCATGGACCGTATCGACGAACAGCACGTGTCCTGCCGGGGGTTAGCCCGTTCACGTCACAGAGCAGCGTTTCGATAGCACTTCGGGAGGCAGTGCCCGCGCCGGATGTCCACGACTTTGGGTTCTGGCTCACTTTCCGTGAAGCGCGCACGGTGAGTGACGGGTGGAGCTCCGCCGGGCCGTCGGGAAGTTGCCTGAAGGGTGCATGCCGCCCCGGGCGCTACCCGGCCTGGGCCCTCCGCCACTGAACTTCCTCGGCCGTCATCGGGGCATGGATGCGATACACGTCGCCGACTCGTAGAGCGTCCGGTGTGCTGTACTCGCCGTACGTACCGATGACGGAGACGGCCACTTGGGAATCGGGCTGCCAAAACGTCCGGTAGTACGGTGCGTTCGCCGGCACTTCCGGGATCTCCAGCAGGGGGACACCACGCCGCTGCAGCAAGCGCTGCAGCTTCGCGAACCGAAGCCTGGGAGTGAACCGCCCGTACCGGGCGCGGAGCGCCTCGTTGGCGAGCGTGCCGCGCCGGTAGGCGAGCCTGTGCACCTGCAAGGTGAAGTGGTGGCCCGACCAGGGATGGTCGGCGCAAGCGCGGTCCCAGTAGAACTCGGTCAGGCCGTAGTCACGGCACATGGTGCGGTCGTCGAAGTTGTTCTCACCGAAGTCCGGCCCCAGGACCTCGGTGACGCGATCGGGAGAGTCCGTGGGACGCACGCCGAGCACGGTGCCAGTGGTGACGACGTCCATGTAGAACGCCAGGGAGTACGGGGTCAACTGCTGTTCCTCGATGGGTGTGGTCGAATGCGGTGTTCGGGGGGCGTCCCCACCGGGGGTGCGCACCACCTGCGCTCACCTGGGAACCGCTGGGGCCTGCTGTGAGCCCGGCCTCAATGCCCCGGAGCCCGGGTCCCGCGCGGCCCTACGAGCTCACGCCGCCGCCTGCTCTCGCGGCTTGACACGGCTTGCAGTCGAAGGCGCAGGCCGGCGAAAGCTGAGCGCGTGCTGCCGAAGTCCAAGTGCCTTCGGCTGTCGGCCGAGCGGGGCGCCGACTGGCGCTGGGCTATGTGTAGATATACCACCACCGGTCCGCCTCCACGCGAGCCAGTTCGACATCGTATTGGCAGGCTTCGAAGCGGAACTCCGGCGGAGGGACCCCCCAGCATGGAACCTGCCAGTCCGACCACTGCACAATGTCCCCGATTCGCTGTACGACCACGGACAGGAAACCGCAGCAGCCACCTGTGCACTCAGGTTCCCCCAGCTCCACACGCCGCGGATCACCAGTCGCACGTAGGGGACTGGGACAGCCGGCAGGCAGCACGTCAGAAGCGAACGGGCCGCAGCCCCCTTCGCCCACCGTCCCTGCCACCACTTCCTCACCGTTGACCCAGAACCGCAGATGGACACCGAACCGGGGCCCCGGCGGCAGCACACTGATCTCCAACCGATCGAACATCAGATCACCCTACGGCGAGTGCTGGCCGCGAATTCCGCAGCCGTCTTGCCGAGCCGTCGCCGTGCAGCAGCCCGCCGTCGTGTCAATGTCCTGTGGGGCCCCTCCTGAGCGAGGGACGGCGCGACGCGCTCACGCCGCCAGCGGCTCTCGCGGCTTGACAAACCACATGAGGAATCGGTGAGACGAGGCAACGCCCATCTCGTGGACCGCTTCCACCTGTGCCGCTCCGGGACCTGGTCCTCGCCCAGCAAGGGCGGTGCCCAGGCGGATGCCGTCCGGAGCGGCCGGGGCGCGCCGTCCGGCCTGGTGGGTCTCAACAAGGGCACGCTCCTCACCTTCCTGGGCACCGTCGGACAGGATCCCGACGCATACGGCGCGATCATCAACATGTATTGGCTTTGTTCACGGGTTCGACAGCGGTTGTTCATCACTTCGGGAGGCGCCCCGCGGTCGGCGTGTTCGATGTTCACGAGAATCGGCAGCACTCTGGGCCGGGCATGGGCTGGCCCTTGGGGAGGATTGGCACGGCCAGTAGCGGCAGCGGTCAGCCGGTGAGTCAGCGACCGAACATTCCGATCATTGAGGGCGACGCGGTGGGCGGCAGGACCGGTGGCGGCGCCGGCGCCACCAAGTCACGGCCCCGGCGCTCAGCAGCGCGGCGGCGGTGACGGCCCACCAGCTGCCGAGCCAGGCGGCGAGCGTGCCCGAGACCGCGGCGACGATCAGGGCGGGTCCCGCGCAGCAGACGATGGCTGCGGCGGCGACGGCCGCGAGCAGGGCCGCTGTCCCTCTCTGGGCGGTCGGGTCGCGGCGTTGGGGCGGGTTCATAGCGGTCCGGCTTACTGTGCGGGTGCGGCTCAGCAGAGGGCCAAAGATGTCCGCGCCCAGGCGCTCGGCCTCGGCCTCGGCCTGGTCCAGGACGGCGCCGCTGATGTCGGCGTGCTGCCCGGTCCACTGCTCGGCACTTCGCCTATGGCTTGACTCCTGACCCGCCGGACGGTGCCTGGGAAGCACGCGGGGCGAACCCCGTCGCCGCGAAGGACGCCTGATCCCGGGACGTCGTGCCGTTGGTGATCCACCAATGCGTGGGGTCCTCGCCGTACGTCCCGAATAGGCCGTCGGCCGCCCAGTTGAAGAGCAGTTCGTCCTTGCCGTCACCGTCGAAGTCGGCAGCCCCCGCAGGCCGGGCGCGCCGCGAGTCCGCGGCGGTCCCCTTCTGCACGTTGCGCTGGACGGAGGTGCGCTTGTCGCCGTCGATGAGCGTGGCACCTTCATAGGTGGCGACCAGGATGCCGTCGCGGCCGTCGCCGTCCGGGTCGGCGGCCACGAAACCGCCGGGCCCGTAGTCGGTGCCTTCGCCCTCGGGCACCTCGGGCAGCCCGTGCTTGACCGGTGCGCCGCCACTGCCCGGGTACATGGTGAGTGATCCGGCGACGTCGGGCGCCTCCGTCTCGTAGCCGGGCTCGTCGTTGCGGCTGCCGTCGTCCCCGACGGCCACATCGCGCAGCCCGTCGCCGTCGAAGTCACCGAACGCGTGGGCGTTGCCGAGGCGCAGCTGCCTGCCGTGCGTGGACACGCCAGTGCCGGGGCGTGCCGGGTAGAAGATGTTGCCGGACTGCTCACCGTCGTTTGTTTCGTGGAGCAGCAGGGAGGTCGCGCGGGGCTTGCCGGACGGGTCGATGGCGTCCACGACGAGACCGCTCTCTTCCGGCAATCGCAGGCTGGTATTCGTGCGCGCCGGCGCACCGGACCGCGTGAACGGGCCGTACAGCACCACCAGGGACGACTCGCCCAGAGACAACTCGGTCCTCGCGAGTCCCGCGAGGTCGTGGTGTCCGTCCCCGTCGAAGTCGGCGCGCACCACGTAGTGAAGGCCCAGCTTTGATGCGCTTCGCGGCAGCTGCACCGGGGTGGCCTTGGCTCCCGCCATGGGCCCGCTGGGTCCGCCCCAGGCCACGTACGGGGCGGTGCGGTAATCCTCGGCCCCCCGGTTCTCCGCAGGCTTGTCGCTCACGGTCGTGACGAAGTCCGGGAAGCCGTCGCCGTCCAGATCGGCGACCGTGTCCGGGACGACACCCTCGCTCTTGTCCAAGCCCTCCAGCTGATCCGGCAGGCCCAAGTCGCTGCGCCCGTAGACCTTACGCGTCGACGGATCGAGCCCCGTCGCCGAGCCGTAGACCACAGCGACCCGTCCTTGGTCGGGGACGGGCACCATGAAGTCGCGATACCCGTCGCCATTGATGTCGTCGGGATCCTTCGACCCCTTCCCCGGCATCGGCACCCGGCTCTCGGCAGGCGCACCGGGCACCGGGACTCCTGGGCCCAATCGGCCACCACCGCATCCGGTGAGCGGGGCAAGCACAATGCAGACGGCGCAGACAGCGAAGGCGGGTCTGGCGGTAGGAGACTTCATGCGCCTCACCCTCACATCCCACGCCGCGCCGACTCCAGTGGGATGGGACGACTGATGCCCAGTTGTTGAGTCAGCGGAACGCGGCGCGCCCGACCGGCCGGACACGCCCTAGTTGTTGTGGGTCATGACGTTGTTGACGGGCTGGTGCGGATGATGGCTTGGTCGCCGTGGGGGCCGAACAGGTGCAGGATCTCCACTGCGTTCGTCTCGGCGGGGCCGAACCAGTGCGGTTCGCTGGTGTCGAACTCGGCTACCTCGCCCGGGCGCACGGTGAACTCGCGTTCTCCAAGGATGAGACGGAGTTCGCCCGCGAGCACGTAGAGCCATTCGTAGCCGGCGTGGGTGACGAGTTTCGGTTCACGGTACGCGAGCACCTGCTTGAAGACCTGGACCCGACCCGGGTACTGCGTCAGGGGCACGAGCACGCTTCCGCGCTCCCTGCGATGGGGTTTCAGGTGAACGCGTGGGTCACCGGTGGCTGGAGCCGCTACCAGTTGGTCCAGTGCGACGCGGTGCGTTCGAGCGAGCGGGATGAGCAGGTCGAGTGTCGGGCGCCGTTTGCCTGACTCCAGGCGCGACAGCGTGCTCACGGAGATCCCGGTGTCTTCCGCGAGTGCCTCGAGCGTGAGTCCGCGGTCGCGTCGCAGTGCTCGCAGCCGTGGCCCGATGCTGTCGAGTATCTCCGCAAGTTCGGCGTCCATGGGGTCCATAGGGTCCATAGGGTCCATTTTGCAGTCTCCGCAAATGTGCTGGGCCGGCGCTGTCACCTGATCCGAACATGGGGCGGCAGACGATCCCGGACAGAAGGTGGGCCCGTGACCACGACAATCTTGGCTGCTCAACCCGCATTGAGTGCGCGTCGGCGTTGGACGGTGCTGGCCGTCTGTGCGCTGAGCATGTTCCTTGTCGGCCTGGACACCACCATCGTCAACGTGGGCTTGCCCGTGATCGGACGTGGCCTGGGCGTGGGCACCCGCGGTCTGGAATGGGTCGTGGATGCCTACACCGTGGTCCTGGCCAGCCTCCTCATCTCCTCCGGCGCCCTCGCAGATCGCTTCGGACGACGTCGTGTGTTCCAGTGCGGACTGATCGTCTTCGGCGTTGCATCACTTGCGTGCGCGGTCGCTCCGTCGCTCGGCTTCCTTGTCGTGGCACGGGCCGTCCAGGGCGTCGGCGCCTCGATGCTGAGCCCCGTGGCCCTGGCTATCGTGGTGAACGCGATGCCCGACCCACGGGAGCGAGCCCCGGCGATCGGCGTATGGGCGTCGGTCTTCGGGCTCAGCATGGCGGCAGGACCGGTCACTGGCGGGTGGCTCATCGCAGCGTTCGGCTGGCGATCGGTGTTCTGGATCAACGCACCGATCATCGTCGCCGCCCTCGTCTTGGTTGCAGTACTCGTGCCGGAGTCCCGCGGACATCGCGCCCGGCGGCTGGATCTGCCCGGCCAGGTACTCCTCACGTTGGCCTTGTGCGTCTCGGTCGGTGTCCTCATCGAAGGACCCCGCATCGGTTGGGCCTCGCCTCTGGCGATGGCCGGCTACGCCTTGATCGTGGTTGCGACGGCCGGGTTCACATGGGTCGAGCTTCACCAGCACGAACCCCTGATGGACCTCGGGCTCTTCCGGCGACCGCTCTTCGCCACGGCGGTGCTGGGCGCCGTGGCAGTGTTCGTCGCGCTGAATGTGAGTCTTCTGCTCAACACGCTCTATCTCCAGCACGCCCGCGGATGGACGCCGCTCGCGTCAGGCATGGCGACCCTGCCCATGGCGCTTGGGGCTACCCTGTGCGCGCCGTGGTCCGGCAACCTGGTGGGGCGCCTCGGACCACGACGTCCGCTCGTCCTTGCGGGCGGGTTCACCGCCGCTGGTGGTCTGTGCATGGTGAGTCTCGGTCAGGACACCAGCGTCCTGCTGCTCCTGCTGGCCTACCTGCTCATCGGCATCGGGTTCGGCTTCGCCAACGCACCGATCACCAACACCGCAGTCAGCGGTCTGCCGCCATCCCGTGCCGGCGTGGCCGGGGCAATCACCTCCACCGCACGCCAGGTCGGCTCAGCGGTCGGTATCGCTGTCGCAGGGGGTCTGGTCACAGGCGTCAGCCCTGTCGGCCTCGCCCGTGCGTCCCATCCCGGATGGCTGCTCGTGACGGCCTGCGGACTGTTCCTCTTCATCGTGGCGCGAGCCTCCCAAGCAGCGACCCCACTGGCCCGGAGATCGGCATGACGCACAGAAGCGCACCGCTCTCCGTCGAGGGACGTCGTCGGCTCATCGAGCGCTGCAAGACCCGTCCGATCGCACACGTCGCCGCGGAGATGGACATCTCTGGTGCCTGTGCATCGAAGTGGGTCAGCCGCTATCGCCGTTAAGGCGACCTGGGCCTGCTCCACCGGTCCTCCACACCGCATCACCATTCGTTCGCCGGCTCGTCCACGGCATCCTCGGTCACCGGCGGGCGGGTGGCGCTGAGCCAGCGTTCGCTACGGGCGATGTGAGCGGCCGCCGCACTCGCCGCCGAGGCCGGGTCGCGGTTTGCCAGGGCGGTGACGATCGCCCGGTGGTCCTCGTCGCCCGCCCTCTTGAAGTCCGGCCCCTCGGGCAGCGCGAAGACGCGGTAATGGCGGGAGCGGGACCGGAAGACCGTGAGCAGCGCTTCCATGGAGGGACTGCCGCCGATGCGGGCGATCTCCGCATGGAAGCGGTGGTCGTTGTCGGCGAACTCCGCGGGGTCCACGCTGGCCTCGATCGTGTCGAGCAAGCCGTAGAGGGTCTCCAGCTGCTCGGGCGTGATCCGGGCGGCGGCCTGCGCCATCACATGCGACTCCAGGACCCGCCGGATCTCGAAGAGCTCCAGCAGGCCGTCGAGCGGTAGCAGTTCGACCGTCAGGGACAGCCTGCCAAGAAGATCCTCCGGCCGCAGCTGTGAGACGAAGGTGCCGGAACCGTGCCGCGCCTCGACCGCGCCCAGGGCGGCGAGCATACGAACCGCCTCACGCAGGGAACTCCGCGAAACCCCGAGCTCCTCGCACAGATCGCCCTCCGGTGGAAACCGCTGGCCGGCGCCGAGGCGGCCGCTGGAGATCATGCGGCGCAAGCCGTGGAACGCCTTGTCGACTGCGGACATCGCTTCCTCCCGTAGTGGCCCGTGCGGCAGCGCCCGGCAAGGGCCAGTCTAGGCCAGTCGTCATACATCACTCCGGCGAGGAGCAAAGTCATCAGATGTCTTTGGCCTGAACTCTTGTTTCAACGGCTCGCTGTGGGCAGTATTTCGCCCAGTCATCACACCTCTTCTGGTGTCTGTCTGATGTCCAGCCGGCTTGGAGTCTCGTGAGCACGACAGACCTCACCACTGCCCCGCGTCCGCTCGCGCTCGCGGACGGCCGCCCCGCCGCCGCTGCCTGGTCACTCGATCCCGCGGTGAAGCACCTGAACCACGGGTCGTTCGGGGCGGTCCCGCTGCGGGCCCAGGAGGAGCAGAACCGGCTGCGTCGGCAGATGGACGCCTCGCCCGTGGAGTGGTTCCCCGCACTGCCGGGGAAGGTCGCGGCCGCACGAAGGGTGATCGCCGGCTTCCTCCGGGTCGCGGTCGACGACCTCGCCCTCGTCCCCAACGCCAGCGGCGGCGCGAGCGTGACCTACGCGAACGTGCCGGCGCGACCAGGCGGCGAGGTCCTGGTCACTGATCACGGCTACGGCGCCGTGACCATGGGAGCCGAACGCCTCGCCCGTCGCTGGGGCGGCACGCTCCGCACCGTCCACGTGCCGCTCGACGCCGACGCCGACACCGCGTACGAGGCCGTGGTGGCGCAACTGAGCGAAGCGACCGGCCTCATCGTCCTCGACCACATCACCTCGGCAACTGCACGGTGGATGCCGGTGGAGCGCATCGCCGAAGAAGCCCGCAGGCGCGGCATCCCGATCCTCGTGGACGGCGCTCATGTGCCCGGACTGGCCGAGGACCCCCTCTCCGGGCTCGACTGCGACGTCTGGGTCGGCAACCTCCACAAGTTCGGCTGTGCCCCGCGGGGCACAGCAGCGCTGGTGGCGCGCACGGATCTGCGTGACAGCCTCTACCCGCTGATCGACTCCTGGGGCGCTCCCGAGCCCTTCCCCGACCGCTTCGACATTCAGGGGACCGTGGACGTCACGAGCTATCTCGCCACGCCCACCGCCCTCGGCTTCGTCGAGGACACCTGGGGCTGGACGACCGCCCGCACCTATATGCGCGAGCTGGCCGACTACGCGGAACGAATCGTCGCGTCGGCCTTCTCCGAACTGACCGGCGAGGACTGCCGCGTGGACGTGGGCATGCCGGTCAACGCCCTGCGGCTGGTGCGGGTCCCCACCCCGCTGGCCGCCACCCACGCCGAGGCCGACGCGCTGCGCGACCGGGTGGCTCAGGAGCTGGGGGTCATGACGGCGTTCACCAGCTTCGGCGGCGTCGGCTATCTGCGCCTGTCGACGCATGTGTACAACACGGCAGCCGATTTCGAGTACTTCGCCGAGCACTGCGTCCCCGTGCTCGGCGCATGGTCCCGTAACCAGTCCCACGGAGGACAGCGATGAAACGCAGGAACGCAGTCGCCGCTCTCGGCCTCGCCCTCACCATGACCGTGACCGGTTGCTCCGCCATGGGCGGCGGCTCCAGTGACGGGACCGTCACACTGCAGATGGTCGAGAGCCTCACCAACCCCGCGCGCACTGAGGTGCTGAAGCAGCTCATCGCGGACTTCGAGAAGCAGAACCCGAAGATCAAGGTCAATTTGATCTCGCCGCCGACCGGCCAGGCGGACCAGAAGATCCAGCAGATGCTGCAGTCCGGCAGCGGCGTCGACACGCTCGAGGTCCGGGACATCACCGTGGGCCCGTGGTCGAACAACGGCTGGCTCCACGACATGAGCACGGACCTCAAGGGCTGGCCGGGCTGGCAGGAGCTGACCGACAATGCCACCAAGGCCGCCAAGAACCCTGAGGGCAGGACGTATTTCGTGCCCTACGGCTTCTACGGGCTGAGTCTCTTCTACCGGACCGACCTCACCAGCCAGGCCGGGTACAAGAAGCCTCCGGGCACCTGGGAGGACCTGCTCGAGCAGGCGAGTGCGATCCAGGACAAGGGCAAGCGCCGCTACGGCTACGCCTTCCGGGGCGGCCCCAATGCCAGCAGCAACGTCACGGCGATCATCGAGGCGTACGTCGCCGACAGAATCGACCCGGCCAACGGCTACAAGCTGGCCGACGGCAGCACGATCTTCTCCGCGCCGGAGGCGCGCGAGGCCTTGAAAACGTACTTCGAACTGTTCAAGAAGGCCTCGCCGCCGTCCTCCATAGCCTGGGGATACCCGGAAATGGTCGAAGGGTTCTCCAACGGTTCCACTGCCTTCCTGCTCCAGGACCCGGAAGTGATCGCGACCCTGCGGGAGTCCAAGGCGATCAAGGAGGATCAGTGGACCACCGCGCCCCTGCTCGCCGGCCCGGGAGGAAAGGCCGTCCAGCCGCTGGCAACCGCCGGATGGGGCGTGGCCAAGGGCAGTAAGCACAAGGCCCAGGCCGTCAAGCTCGTCGAGTTCCTGTCGGAAGGCGAGGCGTCGACCACGTTCGCCAAGAAGAACAGTCTCGTCCCGATCCTGAAGCAGGCCGGCGAGGACACGTTCTACAAGACCGGGCCGTGGGCCAGCTACGTGACGATGAACCAGAACCCGGACAGGTACGTCACCGTCACCCAGCCCCGTGATGTGCCCTGGTTCACCGAGTGGACGCAGAAGGCCGACGCGGATGTCCAGAAGGTGCTGCTCGGCAAGAAGACGCAGGAGCAGCTGCTCGCCGACTGGAACGCGTACTGGACCGCCAAGTGGAAGAGCGAGAAGAGCTGACATGCGGGCGGGCACGGCTTCCCCAGCGCACGAACAGACGCCCGGCCCCTCCCGCAAGGAGGGCGCCCGTCCCGTCAGGACGGCAGGCGGCGGCCGGCGCAAGCGCGAATTCACCACCCGCCGGGGCCTGGTGATCGCCACCTTCATGGCGCCGGCCGTGATCTTCGTGGCAGTGTTCACCTACTACCCGATGGTGGCCGGCAGCCAGATGGCCTTCCGCCACTGGAACCTGACGGACCTCACGGACAAGTCGTTCGTCGGGCTCGGCAACTTCCAGGAGATCTTCGGCGACCCGCTCTGGGGCACCGTGCTGAGCAACACCGCCGTGTGGGTGGTCGCCTCGATCGTGCCCCAACTTGTCATCGGCTTCGCGCTGGCCCTGTGGCTGCGGCGCCGCTTCCGCTTCCGCGGGCTCTACCAGGCGCTGATCTTCTTCCCATGGGCCATCTCCGGCTTCCTGATCGGCATCCTGTTCCGCTGGATGTTCAACAGCGAGTTCGGGGTCGTCAACGACCTGCTGATGAAAGCACATCTGATCGACGAGCCGGTGGCATGGCTGGCCGACCCGAAGACGGCCATGGTCGCCATCGTCGTCGCCAACATCTGGTACGGCGTGACCTTCTTCGCCATCATGATCCTCGCCGCCCTGCAGTCGATCCCCGACGAGATCTACGAGGCGGCAGCGCTGGACGGCGCGGGCAAGGCGCGCACACTGTTCCAGATCACGATCCCGTACATCCGGGCGACGCTGGCGCTGACGGTGCTGCTGCGCGTCATCTGGATCTTCAACTTCCCGGACATCATCTTCGGGACGACGGGCGGCGGCCCGAACAACGAGACGCACATCGTGACGACCTGGATGATCAACATCACCCAGCAGGGCGACTACGGAAAGGCATCGGCACTCGGCCTGCTGGTGGTCGCTGGGCTCCTGCTGTTCTCGGTCTTCTACCTCACAGCCACACGCGAGAAAGGAGCGAAGCCGTGAACACCAAGGAGACCTCGGCCGGAAAGACCGTCAGGATCGCTTTCCTCACGCTCTGGCTCATCTTCACCGTCTTCCCGCTGTACTGGATCGCCATCACCTCGTTCAAACCCGCCGGCGCCATCTTCACTTTCCCCCTCGCGTACTGGCCCGAGGACTTCTCCCTGGAGAACTACGCCGGGCTGTTCGACAAGTCCCAGTTCGGCGTCTACCTCACCAACAGCCTGATCGTGGCCACGGTCGCCGGCACGGTCGCCACCGTCATCTCGATGCTGTCGGCCTATGTACTGGCCCGGTTCGAGTTCCGCAGCAAGACCGCCCTGCTCATGGCCGCCCTGGTCACCCAGATGATCCCCGCGTTCATCGCGCTGGGACCGCTGTATCTGCTGATGACCGATCTGCAGCTGGTCGACAACCGCTTCGGGCTGGTCCTCGTATACATCGCGGTCTGTATCCCGTTCTGCACGGTGATGCTCCGGGGCTTCTTCGAGAACATCCCCGACACCCTCGAAGAGGCCGCAATGATCGACGGCTGCTCACGGTTCGGTGCGCTGTTCCGGGTGCTGCTGCCGGTGATGAAGCCGGGCATCATCGCTGCCTTCATCTTCAACTTCGTGAACTGCTGGAACGAGCTTTTCCTCTCCGTCACGCTGATGAACAGCGACGACAACAAGACCGTTCCCACGGCGCTGAACGGCTTCATCTCCAGCTTCAATATCGACTGGGGTTCCATGTCCGCCGCGGCCGTTCTGACGATCCTGCCCACCATGGTGCTCTTCGCCATCGCCAGCAGACACATCGTCCAGGGGCTCACCGCCGGCGCCGTCAAGGGGTGAGCGCGCCGGGCCGTAAGTGGCACTGGGCCGTCGACGCCAGTGCCGCATCAGGCAACGTTCGCCTCGCTGGGTGGAGCACGGAGGAATAAATCGGTGGGGTGATGCAGGGGAATTTGCCACGATCAGCGGATGGGTGCATTGGATGCAGTAGCAGGCAGGGTTGCCGGCGGCGCCACCGTGGCGTTCCGGCCCAGCGGCTCCTCGATGGTCCCACTGATCCGCAGTCGGCAGCGAGTGGTCGTTGCTCCGGTCCACCCGTCGAAGTTGGAGGTCGGGGACATCGTCCTCGCCCGTGTCGCCGGGACGGTCTACTTGCACTTGGTATCGTCCGTGGACCCCGCTGGGAAGCGGGTGCAGATCAGCAACAACCGTGGCCGCGTCAACGGCTGGACCAGCCACGATCGTGTCTTTGGTATCTGTGTGGCAGTCGACGGTGTCACCCGGTCAGGAGTCGTGGGCAAGACGCTCGCAGCCAACTCCAACGACTCCTCCTGAACCTCACACCCCAGCGGCATCGGGCCGCCACGCTATGCGGGTAGCCGAGGATCATGCCAGTGCCTTGGAATATCGCAAGGTCGGAATGACGCTCCCCGCCAGCTGGCGGCTACGGATGGACTGCGGCCCGACGCGAGGCCTACGCCAACGACCAGGGAGTGGCCCGTTCGTTGGTCGCGGTCACTGCCTGCACGAACCGGAGCAGGGCTGACCAGGACCCGGCGCAGTGGCTGCCGCCGGCGGCTGGCCAGTACTGCCGGTACGCCGCCGAATGGACGGCGACGAGACTGCGCTGGGGCCGGTCGGCCGATGCCGCGGAGCTCGAGCATGGCCGGCTGCGCACGGCTGGGTTGAGGACCAGGTGTGGACCGCCGCGCGTGTGGCCACGCTGATCGGCAGGAAGTTCAGCCTGAGCGTCGCCCTGGCCATCCACGAGCACGCGGAG